>CAYZGF010000264.1:0-3110 GCA_964477595.1 uncultured Algimonas sp. | reverse complement strand
CCGAGCTGTTTGCCGATTGACGGGGCGGGGGCGCTACTGAAGACATTAAAGCAGGTTCATGAGGCTGTGTCCGTCTAATGCGCTTCAGCTTATAGCTTGAATAGCTGAGCTGAAGGCGGCATAGCAAATGTTCGAATACGAACATTTTGTCCGAGAGCTCCCTATGTCCAATCCTAATTATGATCTGACGGGCCGCGATTTTATCGTGGTTGGCGGCGGCGGATATATTGGCGCGCATGTCTGTAAAGCGATTGCTGACAAAGGCGGGCATCCGATTGTGTTTGACAATTTTGAGGCGGGTCACAAACACGCCGTCAAATGGGGGCCTTATGAAACCGTCGATTTACGAGACCGTACGGCAACGCTGCACGCTTTTCAAAAGCACTCTGAAGTGAAAACTGTCATCCATCTGGCGAGTTCGATTGAAGTGGGTGAGGGCGAAAATGCGCCGGAAGGCTTTTATGAAAATAATGTATCCGGTGCGCTGAACTTGCTTATGGCGATGCGGGCTGTCGGCGCTGATCGCCTGATTTTCTCCTCGACCTGCGCGACCTATGGCGAGACTCAGAACATGCCGCTGCTGGAATCTGAAGTGCAAAATCCGTTTAGCGTTTACGGGAAAACCAAGCTGGCAATTGAGCATATGATTCAAAGCTATCACAAAGCTTACGGCTTGAACTATGTGACGTTCCGCTATTTTAACGCGTCAGGAGCAGATGCGAGCGGGGAGATTGGCGAGGAGCATGATCCGGAAACGCACCTCATCCCAAATGCGTTAAAAGCGGCGGCGGGGTTGGGTCAGGGGCTTAAATTGTTCGGGACGGATTACGATACTCCGGACGGAACTTGTGTGCGGGATTACATCCACGTCAATGATATTGCCGAGGCCCATATCCAGGCCGTGCGCGTCATGGATGATGGGCTGACCCAAGCCGAAGTCAATCTCGGCACGGGCGAAGGCTATAGCGTGTTGCAAATCATCAAGGCGATTGAGCAGGTCACCGGATTAGCAGTGCCATATGAAGCAGGTCCGAGACGAGAGGGGGATTTGACCCAACTCTATGCCAATGCGCAACGCGCCAAAGACGTTCTGGACTTTACGCCGGAGCATTCGAGTTTGGACAATATCATTGCGACGGCTTGGAATTTCCACCGCGAGAAATGGGGCCTATAAAACCTCTATCGCGGCCTCAATAATGCGGTCCTGATCCGCCTCTGACAGATAGGGATGCATGGGCAGGCTGACGACGTGATGGCGGCAGGCCATCGTATTAGGCAGTCCATTTCCGGCTGTCGGGAAATCCCGATAAGCGGAATGCATATGGATGGGCAGCGGATAATACCGGGCCGTTGGAATGCCGTTCTCCTTCATCGCAGCGGAGAAGCTCTCCGCATCGGGAACTTCCACCGTATATTGCGCCCATGTTGAAACGACATCCTCTGCGATCTTTGGCGTTCGCGTCACATAAGGTTTCAACCCCTCTGAATAACGCCTGGCAATGACGTTACGGGCTGTAATTTCATCTTCAAAAATGGCGAGTTTCGGCAGGAGTATGGCGGCCTGCAAAGTATCCAACCGGGAATTCACGCCAATATGGTCACTATCAAATGGCGCGCTACCTCGACCGTGAAAGCGCAAGGACCGCATGAGGTCATTGAGCGCATCCTCATTCGTCAGTACCGCACCGCCATCACCATAACAGCCTAAGGGTTTGGCCGGAAAGAAACTCGTGGTCTGAACATCCGCCCATTCCAGAGGATGCTTTCCGCCTAAAGTGGACCCGAAACCTTGCGCACAATCCGAGATAATTTTCAGTCCGGCGGCGCGCGCAATCGGGGCGAGGGTTGGATAGTCTGCACATTGTCCAAAGAGGTCCACGATAATGACCGCGCGCGGCTTGAGCCGACCCTGCTGCTGCACCTGCGCAATTGCCGTCTTCAGGCTGTCTGCATCCAGATTATAAGTCTCGCGGTCAATATCAACAAAGATGGGTGTCGCGCCGCGCAGGGCGATGACTTCCGCCGTCGCACAATAAGAAAAAGACGGACAGAAAACCGCATCTCCCGGACCAATATCCCACGCCATCAGGGGCAAAGAAATTGCATCTGTTCCATTGGCGCAACTCACCGCATGTTTAGCATCCGCAAAATTCGCCAGCTTCGTCTCAAATTCGTGAACTTGGGGACCGAGAATATATTGTCCATGATTCAACACATCCGCGATCCCGGCATTGATCTCGTCTTTAAGACGGGCTTGCTGCGCATGAAGGTCAATAAATTGCATGGGGTGAATTCTCTGGCTAAGTCACCCTTCGATATACGTCACAGAGCGAAAACGTCATCAACAAATATGATGTCACTTTGGACATAAAGGCCTGACTTGCACTCTTGCTGCGAACCGTCTTTATTACCCGCGGGGAGTTGAGATGGATACAGCCTATATCTATGCGGGTTTTTTATCCTATGCACATGTGGATGAGAGCGTTGCCGCACGTCTTCACAAGGCTTTGGAAACGTATAAAATCCCAAAAGGTGTAACGGGGACTCTCACACCTATTTTCCGGGATACGGATGAACTGACCGCACATCATAGCCTGTCTGAAAAGATACGGGGTGCGGTGATGGGTTCGAAAGTCCTGATCGTGCTGTGCTCGCCTGCCGCTAAAAAATCCCATTGGGTCAATGAAGAAATCCGGCTCTTCCGGAAAATCCATGGCGAGGCCTCAATCCTTTGCGTCTTGGCAGAAGGGACGCCCGAAACTTCCTTTCCACCCGCGCTGTTGGAAGAGGGCCGCGAACCTTTGGCCGCGAATTTGGGTGGGTCCAAAGAAAGCTTCCGCCTCGGCGTTTCGCAAATTGCGGCGGCTATGCTGGGCGTGGGGCTGGATACACTTATCCAACGCGAAGCGCGCCGCAAAAGAAGACGTTTGCAAGTCGTGACAGCGGGCGCGCTTATTTTTTCTACCGTGATGGGGGCAACGACATTTTCAGCCGTGATAGCGCGCCAAGAGGCAGAAAAAAACCGGATGCAGGCTGAAGGCTTGGTCGAATATATGATCACGGATTTGAAAGAGAAGCTGGAGCCAGTCGGGCGTCTGGATATTCTAGAC
>CAYZGF010000263.1:0-3130 GCA_964477595.1 uncultured Algimonas sp. | reverse complement strand
GCCGCGACAATGACGTTGTTATCATGGCTGGCTTTCACAACCTGTTGGCGTTGATCCCGCCTTGGCTGGTTATAGTTTTTCACCGCATGTGCACCTTGATTGGCGAGGCGGCCTACATGTTCTTGCGCATCTTCTTCGCTTTGAATATCGGCAAAGAAACCAGGAGCTTTCGCACCGTAAATGACTTCTCCGGTCGAATAGGTTCTGGGCGACAGTAGGTGGCCTGCGCGCTGAAACTCGCCTGCAGCAAAAATTTCAGTGGCACGGTTCGAGGGATCGAACACTGTTGTCACGCCGAGAGCCAGCGTAGCCGTTGTTTTCCAGTTCTGCTGAGGGATTAGCTCATCAGTCCCTTGGGGGCCGTGATAATGGGCCTCAATAAAGCCGGGAACAATTGTCTTGCCCTCCATGTCGACAGTTTTAACGGACCGTCCAATTTCGATGTCTTCGCCAATGGCCGAAATTCTGTCGCCATCAATCAAAATTGTTCCGTTCTCAATGACGCCGCCATCTTCACCTGACATGGTAATCAGACGGGCATTGGTGAGTGCGATTTTGCCCTTTGGTTTGTCGCTCGGCACTTTGTAAGACAGATCCAATCCTTCACGCGGCGCTTCGAAGTCCTCACCCATTGCGGCATCGCTGTCGACGGAGAAAAGCGTCGGCCCGAGGGTCCAGTTGAGCGTATTGTCCAACGTCCAACTTGGATATGTCGCACCGCCGTGACTGACCTTCGTCACTGGCAGAGCTTTCCCGCTTCTCACCACAGCAATATTTTGCGGTCCTTTGAGAGCCGGCATGAGGTGCAAGTTATAATTCTCACGGAAGGCAATCATCGAGCCATCGGGCGAGACGTGATAGCTCTGCGCCATTTTGGAAGAGGCGTGTTTGCGTTCATCATGTCCGAGCAAATTGGTTGAAATGAATGTATTTTGACCGTCAATATTTTTGGAAAAATAGACGCGCAGATCGTCATCTGCGAAATGCGGCATGGAACCTGACTTTGAAATCCGCTGTGGATCTCCATCCGCAACGGCCATCACATATAGTCCGGGATCGTCAGAATATTCAGGCGCTGTGAGAAAACCGCCGCTACCCTTTTCAAAAACGAGATAGTCACCGGATGGCGAGAGTTGAGGGCGCTTATAATGACCAGGTGTCGTGGTATGTGTCGTGATTTTACCTGATGCGACATTAATGGTGTGGATCGCACCCAGAGCTTCATCGTCCCATGTCGTAAAGGCAATGGTTTTACTGTCGCGTGACCAGCTGGGGTAAAGCTCCCTGATGACTTTTGGAAGATCAGTCAGGTTCTTGATCCGCTTGGATTTCATATTGCGCAAATAAAGCTTTCCAAGGCTTT
This sequence comes from uncultured Algimonas sp., assembly GCA_964477595.1. Lineage (GTDB taxonomy): Bacteria > Pseudomonadota > Alphaproteobacteria > Caulobacterales > Maricaulaceae > Litorimonas. The sequence continues at coordinate 1,767 of CAYZGF010000263.1, read as the reverse complement.
CAAAGACAACGGATTTACCGTCAGGGCTGACTTGCGAAAATCTTGGCATTTGCGTTCTGAATTCATCGGGCGCGACTTCTACGGATGGGCGCGGCGGCGTCATGATCTTACGTGTGTCACGGACTTTGAACGGGATAGCCTCAAACTTTTCCGTTTCGACATTGAGTTTGTGGATTTTCCCCTTGGCCCAGAAATAGATGTGCTTTCCATCCGGAGACCAATCCATATTGGGATACATGCCTTGGACACCCCAAGTTTCCTGCATGTCCTGATCAAGATCGCCGAACACCAAACGTTCTTTGCCGGACGCGATATCCTTTATGAAGAGCGTGGATTTGGCCTTTATGCGTTTCACATAGGCGAGAGATTTTCCATCGGGCGAGGGTGCACCGCGAACCGCTCCGCCATATCCTCCGGCGGCTGTACTAATCTCACCGGTCTCCAAATCATATTCTTTGATTTGGAAGAGTTCTGTGTGGCTGTTCTGAGCGTAAATGAAGGTTCCGCCGGGTGTCGTATTTTGTGTGTAATAAATCGAATTCCCATCAGGCGCAAAAATCGGTTCTCCGAGTTCCTTCTGATGTGTTTCGGATGGCTTCTTGACCAGCTGCACGCCTTTGCCGCCTTTGGTGTGATAGAGCCAGATTTCTCCTGTGCCGAGCGAGCGTGATGTCGTGAAATGCTTCTTTGCCGCAATATAGGTCCCGTCAGGCGACCACGTCGGGTTGTTCATCAGACGGAATGTTTCCTGTGTGATAGAGCGCTTATTCTCGCCGTCTGCATCCATCACCCAGATATTATCACCACCCTCGCGATCAGACGTGAAAGCGATTTGCTTGCCGTCAGGTGAAAAGCGAGGCTGCATATCCCACGCCATACCGGAGGCGATATTTTTCGCCGTGCCGCCGCTCGCAGGCATTGTGTAAATGTCGCCCAAGAGATCAAAAGCGATCGTTTTTCCATCCGGGGACACATCCAGGCTCATCCATGTGCCATTGTCGACATTGATGTCGATCTCACGACTCTCGCCCGGCGGGTTTTGTACGTCCCATTTTTCGTCCTCTACGTCTTTTGCAGGCGCTTCACCATGTGCGAAGGCTGTGAAAGCGACGGCTGATGCTGCGCTTAAACCGATCGTTGAAAGTAGGATGGATTTGAGTGTCATGATGTGATCTCCGGATTTGGGAGTGTGATGCAGCAAAAGCAGAGGCAAATCATGCCTTTTCGCCTATAAGGCGAATGTCGTGGTTAATGAGGTAATACCTCTCCTTGGGGAGAGGTCGCGACGGGCAAAGCCCGTCTGCGGGTGAGGGGCATGATGCAGGCGGCAGCCTGCTTTCGTACTCAAGGAATGTAATGAGCGCCTGTCGGCGCCATATTTTCCCCTCACTCCGCTATGCGCTTCGCGCTGCGGACCTCTCCCATCGGGAGAGGTGAGGTGTTCTAAAACCGCCCTGCGGCGCCCGGAAACACCACTGGTGTTTCGCTGCCATCTTTTGCGACGGCACTGACGCCAAAGAAATAATTATCAATCACGAGATTCTCAAAGGTCCACTCATTGACCTTGCCGATGAAGCGTGAATGGGTCCATTCGGGTTCTGTCGTCAGGCGCCAATGCACGCGGTAGCCCGCAAGGTTGCGGCCATTGGGCGGCGTTTCCCATGTGAGCTTAGCCGAGGGCTGAACGGCACCGGTCGCTTCGACATTGGCCGGGAACGGCGGCGCACCTGCCATACCCGCTAAGGTGATGGCATTTAGCGCGGTGAG
>CAYZGF010000262.1:0-3131 GCA_964477595.1 uncultured Algimonas sp. | reverse complement strand
CCGCCACGCGTTTCGCGTCATAGATATCTTGGCCCGCGCAGCAGGCTTTCGCTTTTTGGATGGCCGCGCCATGATCATAGAGCTGAAGCGTGACGCCAATAACGTCATAGCCCTCACGCGCCAAAAGCGCTGCGCAGACAGAGCTATCCACCCCACCGCTCATTGCGACGACAACGCGCGTTTCGCTTTCCGGTTTCGCAAAACCGAGCGAATTTATTTGATTCTTCAACGTTTCAGGCATCTCATTCAAAAAAATATAAAATTATTTTCATCTATTTCCGGCGCGATATAGGGACGGTTCTGTCCCAAGTCGATACACGGGCGGCAGAACGGGCAGAGAAAAGACTCAATAGAATCAACTCGGTGCCGAACCGTGTAAACCATTATTAACGATAATCGCGATTCCATTAACCTTCGTAAACACTTGTATCTAAACACTTTTTTCAGAGTTGATTAAACTGTTTTTAAGACCCTGCCGCCATATCAAATAGCATAACAAAAACAGGTCCATGTGGGTGGGCCAAATGATTGGGCAACAAAACATGTCAGACCGCAAAGTTAAACGCGAGAATGTCGTTATCGGACCAGAGGGAACCCCCCTTACTCTGGCTGATCTTCCAAAACCAAATACCGTTCGCTGGGTTATCCGTCGTAAAGCCGAAGTCGTTGCCGCTGTGCGTGGCGGGCTTCTGACATTGGACGGAGCTCTGGAGCGTTACGGACTTTCTGCTGAAGAATTTATGTCTTGGCAGCGATCCATTGAAAGCTACGGTATTGCCGGATTGCGGACAACACGGGTTCAACAATACCGGTAGATCCAAAACAGAATTCGAAAAAAAGCCACTCATTTGAGTGGCTTTTTTTTGTCTGACCCTCTGAAATCTGGCGAGATTTTAAGAGTTTCGCAAGGCCAAATTAACCGGAATTTACCACGCTTCTTCGTCAAACCTTAGGGGGCCTCCACTATACCAGTTTCAAACGGGCAAAGACCCGCGTGGTATTAGGTGAATGCGGAAGGGCGATATGCCCCAATTTAGAGTGACATCCCCCCTGTCTCAACGCGAACAGGACAATAACCGGGTTAAAGGCGCAGTTTATGAGCCGGCCTGCAGGCTCATCAGCCTATTTACGGCCAGCGGCGATAGTGACGAGACGGCAACACTTGCCCTGAAATTAGGACGCAAAGCTGCCAGCTTCGGCGAAACTGTTCTGATTCTGGATGCCGTAGACGGCGCCTTAATGAACCAAGCCGGAATTATTTATGGCCGGACATTGGAAGATGTCGCAAACGGAACTGCCAAGCCACAGGACGCGCTTTACGTGACCTCCAATGAGCATTTTACGGCGGGCGCGGTCGGGTCAGATAATTTGGATACCGCACTAGGCCTCCTCGCCGCACTCTCCTTATCATATGACTGGGTCTTTGTTGTCCCGAAAGCCGGATGCGAAACGGGACATGTCCGTCTCGGTCAGGCCTCTGACGTCTCCGTCATGGCCTATCACACACAGGGCGATCAATTCATGCGCGCCTTCTGGATGGTGGATGCGCTGCGCCGCAAGGCCCCGAAATTTGATCCATTGATCCTCTCAACCGGGGAGAAATGCGATGCCGTCGAAACAGCGTTCATGCTGTCAGAAACAATCCGCGAGCATCTGGGTGCACCGCCCCCTTATGCCGGACATGTTGATGACTTGCATGTTGAAGCGAGATTGCTGGAACAACTGCGCGAAACTGCGGATCGGCGCGCTGTCGCCTAAGAGAAATTAAAAAACTGCAGCTATTCGCGAAGGATTTCCCTCCGCTATCCGTGTGTGTTTGTGTAAGCCCCTCATATTGGAGACACACAATGAGACACACATATTTTAAAGCCGCTCTTATCGCATCCGGCGCAGCCTTGCTGATCGCCGCTGGCCCCAAAGCTGACCTCAACCAGGACGGCGAAGTCACAAAGGCTGAATTCACGCAAGCTGCGCAATCAAAATTCTTTGCAACTGACACAAATAATGACGGATTTTTGAGCCAAGACGAACGCAAGACTCACCGCGAAGCGATGCGCGAAAACCGCAAAGACAAACGGTTCGAAAAACTCGATATAAATGGTGATGGTCTTTTGTCCCGCGATGAAATGGACGCTGTTGGCGCGAAACGCGAAGCCCGCAAAGACGCTATGCGCGCGAAAGTCATGGAAAAATATGACACGAATTTGGACGGAACATTGAGCGAGGCTGAACGCACAGTCATGAAAGCGGAACGTAAGGAAAAGCGCGCAGACAAAAAAGACCGTCGTAAAGATCGGCGCGCAGATCGCCCAAAACCTGATGCAAATGGTGACGGTTTCGTTTCCATGGACGAGCATATAGCCGTAACGGAACAGCTCTTTGCCCGCATGGATGCAAATGGCGACGGCGTACTGACCAAAGGCGAAGGCCGGAAGCGCAAAGGTAAGCGCGGCCAAAAGCGCGGACGTTAAAGCAGAGTCCAAAAGCCTGTCTCAAGACCCTGATATCGACCTCCTGCCCGGATTACGGGCAGGTGACCCGGCTGCCTTATCCCAGTTGATGGACCGTCATCTTGACCGTTTACACGGCCTGGCGTGGCACATGACCGGAGACAGGTCCCAAGCCGAAGATATCGCGCAGGAAACATTTCTACGCTTTTGGCAGGCCGTGCCGGGGTGGAAAGACACAGGCGGCGCAACTATTCTGACATGGTTGCGGCGAGTCGCGACTAGGCTTTGCATTGATGAGAAGCGGCGGATGCGTCCGGTCTATACCGACCTCGTGCCTGAGCGAACCGACCCCACGCCTCGAGCTGACATTGAGCTCGTCAGAAGTGAAACAGCCATGCGTGTTCAAGACGCAATATTGGGCTTACCGGAACGTCAGCGCGCCGTTTTAGTCCTGTCCTATTACCAGCATCTCAGCCAAAAAGAGGGTGCCGCGATTATGGGATTAAAAGAGAAAGCCTATGAGAGCCTCCTCTCCCGTGCTAGATCATCTTTAAAGCTAAGGTTATTGCCTGAGAAAGAGAGTTTGAGACAATGAGAGACCTCGACACACTCCTAAATGAAAATATAGCTCCAACCGTTCGCGGCGATCTATCCTCACGCATTCTTATGGCGGCGGAAACT
>CAYZGF010000261.1:0-3141 GCA_964477595.1 uncultured Algimonas sp. | reverse complement strand
CTGTGAAGGCGGCAAGGCCCGGCAGGGCGCAGAGCAGGGCGATAATTAACCCGATCACATGAGCTGAGTTAAGATCAAATAAAAGCGACCATAGCGGTGCCGTGAGGATGAGGGGCAGGAGGTAGATCAGCGCAAAACTGAAAAGTCCCGCCACGGCCTGAACCATATAAGTAACACCTGACAGCCAGAGCTGTCCTGTTGTCCCGTCCCGCAAGTCATCAGAGAAGACACGATCAACGCTTATCAAGGCGGCAAAGGTCACGGCGAGCCAGATCAAGGGTATGCCCAGCCGACGTAGAACGGACATATCGCCGTCCAGTGCAATCGCACTCAATGTCAAAAAAATCGCCATGAAGACGAGACCATAGGCCCAGCTTCCGCCTGAACGTGCAGCGCGGGTGACGTCACGCCTTAGTATTTTGAAGATTGCACTCATCCTAGGACGAGCCTTTGGGTTGGGATGTTCTCAACAGGCATAGGGGCGTGTGAGGCAACAAGGGCCAAGCCGCCAGAGCTGACATGGCTTTGTAATTGTTTCGCGATTAAGTCGCGCCCCTCCGTGTCTAATCCCGCCAGAGGTTCATCCAAAATCCAGATTGGTTTTTTCGTCGAGATGAGCTTCGCAAATGACAGCCGTTTGGCTTGGCCAGTTGAGAGGTTCTGGGTGAGCGTTTTGCCGTGACGTGAAATGTCAACGGTACTCAAATCCGCGCTCCAAAATGCGGCATCCTCTGCCGCCAATAATCCCGGTTTTGCGTAGCTGTCAGCCGGAAGGAATGAGATCATATCGGTTGGGTTCATGGGTGCGTCGTCGATTGCCCATTGCACGCTGCCATGCGCGGCTCGGCTTAACCCTGCACAGGTTCTTAAAAGCGAGGTTTTCCCAATCCCATTTCCGCCAACGACCCAGAGCAGTTTCGGTCCGGAGAGCTCTAGGCTCAAATCCGAAATGAGTCGCTTTCCGCCCCGTTCAATCGAGACGTTATCCAACCGTATTGATGGCGTTCCACGCATGGCCGCTCTGTAACGGCGCGGCGCCAATATGTCACTCACTCTGTGCCGCCGACTTGATGCTTTTGGGACGCATGGTAACAAGCCCTCATGTCAGACACACGCATTACACCTCCCAATAGAAATCGTCGACTGGCTTGGATTGTCATTTTGGGCGCGATGCTGGCCGGTGGCTTGTTCTTGATCTTCCAAGCTTTGAACCAGAATACTCAGTTTTTTGAAAATCCGTCTGAGGTTGTCGCCGACGGGTTTGAGCCGAGATCAGAGGTTTTTAAGATCGGAGGGTTAGTTGCGGACGGCACAGTTATGACCCAAGGGCTGACGACCACATTTCTGATCGAAGATTTTGAGCGCGAGATGGCCCATGACTTGTCGGTCACTTATACTGGCGCTTTACCGGACTTGTTCCGCGAAGGGCAGGGCGTTGTCGTTTCCGGTCAACTTACCTCGCCGACAAGTTTTCAAGCGCGCGAGGTTTTGGCAAAGCATGATGAAAATTATCAACCCGAAATCAATTACCGGGATGAAAAGTAGACGCCTCGAGTCCGGGCGTTCGCGTCCTGAAACAAAAACGGATTATTCGGTCGTTATGGGGGCAACCGGATAATCCGAAACCAATTTTCATTGGATCATTCTAGTGACGGACAGCTTGGCCGATGTGGGGCAACCGCACCGTCCGCCGTGCTCGGCTTTCACCGAACCCGTTAACTATGGCAGGCGCAAACCGTTTTGGGGAGTGATTCACAGTATAAAAAGTGTCACAAAATAGTGTAAACCACGGATTTAATGCGACATTTTGACCTAAAGCAAAAATACTTACATATGAAAGCAACGCCGAGTTGTACTATATGTGACAGCCCTGTCTCACTGTGAAAGCTTTTACAGCCTGTCGCTGCGACTCACCCGCTCTTGCACTTTCTGATTCGCGCTCTACACCGCAGATCATGAGTAAAACACCGGATATGATCATTGTCGGGGCGGGCCTGTCGGGCCTGTTAACCGCATGGCGTTGTCTGGATGTTAATCCGGATTTGCAGATCGAAATCATAGAGGCCTCAGACAAAATTGCCGGAGACCACACCTGGTCTTTCAATCTGACGGATGTGGCTGAAGGTTTGCGGGAGTGGATAGACCCTTTCATCGCCTATCGCTGGGACAGTTATGATGTGAAATTTCCTAAGCGGGAACGCACACTCGATATCACCTATTGCACCGGAAATTCTGACACAGTTCGAAAATGCGTTCAGCCGCATATTGAAAGCGGGCGGTTGGCGGTTCGGTTGAATACATCTGTTGAAACATTGGGGCCTGATCATGTGGTTCTAAAAGATGGTGAAAAACTGGCTGCGACCTGCGTATTGGATGCGCGAGGATTTGAGCCGAATGAGGATGTTTTCCTCGGTTATCAAAAATTTGTCGGTCACGTCATCAAAACTAAAAAACCGCATGGCGTAGAGCGTCCCATCATTATGGATGCGACAGTGCCGCAACTCGGCGGATATCGTTTTGTCTATTGTCTGCCATATTCAGAGACTGAACTCCTTGTTGAAGATACTTACTATACGGACGGACCAGAGCTTCACAGCCAAGAGGTCGATGCCCGCATTGGCGAGTATATCAGGGAGAACATAACCGTGGATGCATATGAGACGGTACGTCGAGAAAAGGGGGTTTTGCCGATAACTTTGGCGGCCGACATTTTTTCTTATGATTCCGACAGTTTCAAAATCGGAATTCGTGGCGGCTATTTTCACGCCGTGACGGGTTATAGTTTTCCCGACGCTTTGAGAATGGCTCAATACCTGTCACAGCCCCTTTCAGAGAAAAAATGGTGGCGTTTACCCGATGACTGGGAAGAAAGATCCGTTGAGGCAAATGAAGAAAAAATAAATTCCGAACGTTTCCTCCGCCTCCTTAATCGCATGCTCTTCCGCGCGGCCAAACCCGAGGAGCGCTATTCCGTCCTCCAACGATTTTACGGCCTGAACCAAGGCCTCATCGAACGGTTTTATGCGGGCACACTGACGCGCCGCGACAAAGCGCGCATCCTCATCGGAAAGCCGCCCGTGCCCGTACATAAAGCACTATATAACTTCAGCGAGAGTGCCTTTATCAAGCGCGAACGCAAAC
>CAYZGF010000260.1:0-3162 GCA_964477595.1 uncultured Algimonas sp. | reverse complement strand
TAATTATCGATGACGAGGAGCATTATTGATTGCCTCCAAATCGAACGCTTTGTTCGGCGGCGCGGAACAGGGCATTGGATTTGTGAAGGGTTTCTTCAAATTCCATTTGCGGGACAGAGTCCATCACTATCCCTGCGCCAGCGCGAACATGGAGTGTCCCATCTTTCACAATCGCCGTGCGCAGCGCGATAGCTGTATCCATATCGCCCGTGACGGAAAGATAGCCAACTGCCCCCGCATAAATGCCGCGCTTTTCATCTTCCAATTCGTCGATGATTTCCATGGCGCGGACTTTCGGTGCGCCGCTGACTGTCCCCGCCGGAAAGCCTGCAAAGAGCGCGTCCAGCGTGTCCAAACCGTCGCGTATTTCGCCTTCGACGTTTGAGACGATATGCATGACATGGCTATAACGTTCGATCGTGAAGCGTTCTGTGACTTTGACCGTTCCCGATTTAGCGACCCGACCGACATCATTACGCCCGAGATCGAGGAGCATGAGATGTTCCGCGCATTCCTTTGGATCGGCGAGGAGGTCCGCTTCGAACTGTTGATCTTCTGTTGTCGTTTTCCCCCGTGGGCGTGTCCCGGCAATTGGACGAACCGTCACCACATCATCGCGCAAACGAACTAAGATTTCCGGACTGGACCCGATGACTTGGTGATCATCGAAATCGAGGAAATAGAGGAAAGGTGAAGGGTTCATCCGGCGCAAGCTACGATATAGTGCAAAGGGTGACGCCGGAAGTGGGGCGGATAAACGCTGCCCAATCACGACCTGAAAAATATCACCTGCGAGTATGTAATCCTTGGCTTTTGCAACGCGCGTCCCAAAGGTCGCCGCATCTGTTCCAAGGGTCGGGTTGAGTGTCGGTACGGCAATGTCGCGGCCCGTATTGGCGGAAACAGGTAGGGCCAGGTCCGCAGCGACCCGTTCAATTCGGTCGCAGGCTTCGGCGTAATTTCCACCAGCAGGCAAGGGGGAACCAATAATGATCTCCTGCGCGACCTGATCGAAAATACAAACGATACGCGGTCTCACTTTTATGGCGTCAGGCGTTCCGATTGGATCGGGTTTGACAGTGGGCAGGCTCTCCACCTGCCGGATCATATCGTAACCGAGATAGCCAAATAATCCGGCGGCCATTGGCGGCATACCATCCGGAAGGTCAAATTTGATTTCGTCCTGCAAATTGCGAAGGGCGTCTAGAGGCTTCCCGGAACAGGGGGTATAGTCCCCGCCGTCACGGCTAATCTCGCTTGTGTCGCCATGCGAGCGCCAGATGATATCCGGATCAAATCCGAAAAAGCTATAGCGTCCGCGTTGCTCTCCGCCCGTTACAGATTCGAATAAGAACGCGTAAGGCTTGCCTAGGGCAGCCTTCAAGAAGGCTGAGACAGGCGTGTCTATGTCATTAATGACCCGCGCATAGACCAACTGGGTCTTCGCAGCATCAATCGCATCGGCCGCAGGAAAAAAGGTGAGGGTCATACCAGACCCTATTGCCCTTCAATGCCCATAATGGCTTGAACTTGTTCCGGATATTCACGCAGCTCATGTTCTTTCAAAATGGCGAGGCGATAAGCGTTCTGAATGTCGCCGCTGATTTCTGCGCCGATATTACTTTGAACCGTATCCAAAATCTCACCGGCCAAACCGTCGGAGTTCGGCACGACTGAGTCGAGTCTGGCTAAGGTGTAGGTAAGAGGCAAAGCCCCGGCACCGCGCGACAAATCACCGACTTGAGACGTCAGCAGGTCCACAACAACAGAGCCGCCAATATCGCGTGGAGGTTGGGCGCGAGAGATCCCGCGTTCTTCTATGGTCGCGGCAGTCCCAAGCTCTTCCGCGATATCCTCCAGCGATTTTCCGTCGCGGATTTCTTGCGCGAGATCTAATCCTCGCTGCGTGAGGGCGTCTCGAATTTGCTCATTTTCCCACGCGGCAAGCACTTGATCCCTGACATCGCTTAACGGTTTGACCTGACTGTCAATGACGTCGGTGACGCGGAACGCTACAACACCGTCCTGTGTCGTTGGGAAAATATCCGTGTCGAAGCCAATGTCCTCTGTGAATATCAAACGTAGAAGTTCATCATCTTGGGCAATGCCGGGGATGCGGGCTGAGCCGATCATATTCAGACCGTCACGGGTCTGTCCCAAGCGATCGATGTAATCATAGCTCTCCATGGGAAGATTCAATTCTGTCGCGATGGCTTCCAGTGTTTCGCCGTTAATCAGGCGGGTATCCATCTCATTACTAATATCGAAAATTCGGTCTTTGGCTTTGTCCTCGCCTAGCGTTTTCCGGATTTCAGGTTCCACGGCTGAAAATACAGGAAGTGTGGCCGGTGTGACGCTCGGCACAAAGACGGCTTCCCATCCGCCAAGACTGTTCTCAATCGCAACGGCTTCGCCTTCTCCAAGGTTAAAGGCAGTTTCGTCTGTCACAGAGTCGAGGAGTTGATTTTCCTCGACGCCCTCAAAACGATCCGGCGAGAGAAGACCTAATGCGCTGGCAACTAGATTTGCGTCTTCGCCCGAAGATAGGCGCGTCGCTGCATCCTGAGCGGTTGGTTCATCAGGTGCGCTAAGAACGATGACATCGCGAGAGGCTTTCGTGCCTAGAGCTCCGCGCGCAACGCGGCTGTCAAATTCGTCTTGTACATCTTGTTCAGTAATTTCGCCTTCGACGTCAGCTAAGAAACCCGATGGCTCAAGACGAATCATTGTGACTTGGCGATATTCGGGTGCGGTATAGCGTGCAGCATTCTGATCCAGATAAGCTTGCAAGACATCATCTGAAGGAGTTTCAGGCGCGGGGACAGCATCTTTATTAAGTGTCAGGACCGTGGCCTTGCGCTGTTCAGAGAGGTAATCGAATTGTCGTTTCGCGAATCCTGCCGGGGCTTGGATGCCGCCGACAATCGCTTCCACCGTTTGAACACGGCGAAGATCGCGCAGGACATCTTCTTCAAATTTCTTGATGGAGTAACCATTGCGGGTCCGTGCCAGCGCTTGCTCCAGTCTATTCCGGTCAAATTCTTGCGTGATTTCTGATCTGAAAGCCGGGATCGCCTCAATATAGGCTTTTGCATCGGCGCGATTTACACCAACGCCAAGGTCTTGTGCGTCCTTCTCAATAGCCAATTGAACCTGATATTG
>CAYZGF010000259.1:0-3167 GCA_964477595.1 uncultured Algimonas sp. | reverse complement strand
GACCCTACGGCTGTGACGTTTTGGAGAACGGCCTCATTACTTCACCTGTCCACCGCATGTTAAGTCATCCAGAACGAAACCAAAGTTCCCACTGGAGCAAAGACAGCAGTTTGAGGGCAGGCCCCGAACTCCAAGTTAACGTGCGAAGTTATCATCCCAGGCACGTTTCACACACAGCCCCCCGGATCAGCAAGTCGATATCTTACCTGTCCAATATCCGAGAGAACCAGACGAATATGCGGCAGAAAACACGAAGTGAGGACGGAGTTTTTTGAGTTTTTGATAAGGGATTGAAAAACCGACATTTTCTTTGTCAGTTATAATCAATAGGTTCGGGATATAGTTTTAGGGCGTGTAAACCGTATAGGTTACATCTGCGCCAATCGTTCCCGTACCCATTGAGAAATCATATGAATTCGCATCTGATGCATCCGGTGTCAGGCTGAGGGCATAACGGATATTGAAAGAGACGGCCTGCTCCAAAAGCGACCCTCTGATGCGGGCCGTTCGGCGACCCCCGTCAAATATCTTTGTCGGGCCTGCACTCAAGTCAGACAAATCATCCATTGCGGCATCCAGACCGCTGCCGCCAATTGCAGGGTTCTGGGCAGCATCGCCCCAGCGTCCGGCCCCTGAGCCGCCACTGCGATTCAGGCGGGCGCGAAAACCAATATTTTCATAGTTCATCCCAATGAAATCACCTGTCCGGGTCAGATTACTGGCTTCGGCATAAATATCGAAAGCCGTATTTGAGACGACCAGAAAGCGCGACACATTGCGGGCGCGGCGTGTGTTAATATCCGTGGTTTCGTCAATTCCAAACGCTGATAATGTGTCCGTAGCTTCAAGATAATCTATATCGCCGCCACCCGGATTGCCAAAATTCCCGCCGGAAATTTCATTATCTACGGTCAGGCGCGACGCGCCACCGGAGAAATCATGACCTGCATCAAATCCGGAATTTGCGTTAAATACAAACCCATCGACACCGATTAAATCCGGTGCGGCGGATCCTGATGAGGCGGGTGTCAATAAATTAAAATCAACGGCCACAGGCGCAACGCCGCCATTAGCCTCATCTTCCGTCGCGGCAATCACGACCACCAAAGGCAAAACGCGAAAAAAGGGACGGTCTATCGCGGCCTCTGTCGCAGGTGCAGACAACAGGCTGCCGCCAATTAGACAGACAGCCGATAAGAGGCCCGCTTTGATCGTTAGAGACCCGTTTGAATATCCCGTTGCAGTGCGCATCACGGATAAAATCTATCAAAAATTCATTTCATTCAGGCGAATTGACAGGGTTACCAAATGCCTAAGAAAATTGACGGATAATCTATTTCTGTTTGTAGACAATCCCGTCCTTCATAACGAAATCGACATCTTCCAAAGCCCGAATATCCTCCATCGGGTCCGTATCCACGGCGATAATATCCGCGCGTTTTCCGACAGTCAGCGACCCCCGGTCTTCTGTGACACCGAAGAGTTTCGCATTACCAATGGTGGATGCCTGTATCGCCTGCATGGGGGATAGACCCCACTCGACCATATAGGCAAATTGCCGCCCATTCTGCCCATGGGGATAAACGCCTGCATCAGAGCCAAAGGCGATGTTCACCCCTGCGCGTGTGGCAGCTTGGAACCGTTCGCGTTGGGCTTTACCCACCAGCCGTTCTTTGGCGAGGCTCTCTTCCAAAATGCCTGCGGCTTCACCTTCTGAGAGGATATAATCCGAGACATAAATATCCATCGACAAATATGTGCCTTTGCGCTTGGCCATACGCAGGCCCTCATCAGAAATCAGGCTGGCATGTTCGACAGAGTCCACGCCAGCGCGGATGGCGGTTTCAATACCGTCCGCGCCATGGGCATGAACGGCGACTTTCAGACCGAGCAAATGCGCCTCATCGACAATCGCTTTCATTTCCTCGAATGAAAATTGCTGCGCACCGATTTTCGTGCCTTTGGACAGCACGCCGCCTGTGCCGCAAAATTTAATGACCTTGGCACCATATTTATTATTCTCACGAACCTTGGCCCGCACTGCCCAAGGTCCATCGGCGACGCCGCCACTCTTGGCTTTATATTGATATGGCAGAAGGTTGTTATCGCAATGCCCGCCCGTAATTCCGATAGATCGCCCCGCCGGGATCACATGCGGTCCGGGCACATCGCCGTCATTAATTGCGTTCATGAGGTCAATATCCGCAAAGCCCGGCGCACCCAAATTCCGAACAGTCGTGAAACCCGCCATCAGCGTTTTTTCGGCATTCACGACACCCGTAATCGCGGCCCGCGGGGTTGAAACCGTCAGGCGTTTATATCCGTGGATTGTTGCGTCACTGGTCAAATGGACATGAGAGTCGGACAGTCCCGGCAGGACAGTCATGTCTGATAAATCGATCAAACGCGCATCTTCCGGCACATCAATATCGTCAATTGTCGCCCGAGAGCCGATAGCCGAGATCAAACCGTCCTCGACCACGATAACGCGGTCCTGCAAGACTTTCCCATTTTCGACATCGATCATTGCCCCGGCATAGATGACTTGCGCTGTGCTCTCCTGCGCGTGCCCTGATAGTGAGAGACCGAGAACCAATGCGGTTGAGAGGGCGAATTGCTTGATCATAACATCACGTTCCTTTTGAATGCTTTGTCTTACGCCTTGTGACCGGGCGGGCAAGCCGTATGCCGTCCTTTTCTTTCGACAACAGAAACGCCATAGCAAAGCTGTGAAACTATCGTCTCAAAATACTGCGCAGAATTTAGCGCTGATCCTGATGGGTCTCTTTTCAGTGCGGCTGGTCGCCCTTTTTGTAGCGCCCTGGGGCTTGCATGGGGATGAAGCACAATATTGGGCGTGGTCCCAAGATCCTGCTTTTGGTTATTTTTCCAAACCTCCCATGATTGCTTGGGTCATTGGCGCAACGACCTCTATATTCGGCAATGCGGAATGGGCGGTGCGCCTCTCCGCGCCTTTCCTGCATATTGCCACAACAGTGATGATTTTCCTGACGGCGCGGCGATTTTTTGACAGCCAAGTCGGATTTTGGGCCGCCCTGATTTACACGCTTATGCCCGCAGTTTGGTTGTCCAGCTATATCATGAGCACGGATGCGGCGCTGCTGCTCTGCTGGGCTGTCGCGCTGCACGCTTGGGCCTGTCTGCGG
>CAYZGF010000258.1:0-3172 GCA_964477595.1 uncultured Algimonas sp. | reverse complement strand
AGATGGGACGCTAGATATGAGCGAGGCAGTTTCCGCCGTAACGGCGTCGTTGAATATAACCCCATCGCAGAGTTTGCAGGATGCCTTGCAGGCTTTGCCAGCTCCACAAGAAGTTGCGCCAGAAAAGTCCTTTGCTGTCATGTTGAGTGAGGGTCTAGAGAGCGTCTCGAGCAAGGTTGATTACGCCAATCAGATGGTTCGCGATTTTGCTGTCGATGAGACGGTTCCAATTCATCAAGTAACGATCGCATTAGAAGAAGCGCGAATGAGTGTGGAGCTTGCGACGCAAGTCCGCCAGCGTCTTGTCGAAGGCTATCGCGAAATAATGAACATGCAGCTCTAAGCCAGGTTTTATAATGTCAGACACACAAATAGCCGAAGAAATTGACGCGCAAAACCCGATGGTCCGACGCATGGCCATAGCCTTTGGTGTGGTTACAGCTATTCTGGTCGCCGTATATTTTGTCGCGACGCGTCTCAATTATGAGGTGCTTTACAGCGATTTAGACATTTCAGATGCGTCAATGATCGCGGCGGAGCTAGAGAGGCAAGAACTGAATTACCGCGTGGCAGACCAAGGCGAAACGATTTTGGTCAATAAGCGTCATGCCGATGATATTCGTCTTTCTCTCTATGCCGCAGATGGAAGCGCCCAAGGAATTTCGGGGTTCGAGCTTTTCAACGAATCCGAGATGGGGCTGACGGACTTTGCGCAACGCATTAAATTTCAGCGGGCCATTCAAGGGGAATTGGGCCGTACGATTATGATGATGGATGGCGTGAAAAAAGCGCGCGTCCATGTTGCGATTCCTGAGCGATCTGTTTTCCGGAGCCAGAATACGAGCCCAAAGGCGGCGATATCGATCCTGTTTAAGGAAGGGGTCGAGTGGAAGGACGAAAATATTCTAGGTATTCAACGCCTTGTCGCGTCCTCCATTCCAGGTTTGGCTCTACACCATGTTACAGTCATTGATGGAAATGGGCAGATCATTAGCCGAACATCCGAAATATTGGATTATGACGCTATGTTTGACGAACGCGATTATGATCATGTCGTAAATAGTTCCAATCTACAGGCGGACGGCAGAGGCGTTTTTAAAGTCGCTTCTCTATCTATTTCTGACGAAAGAGTTGTGCCAGCTGATGCTTCGGCAGGTTCAAAGGCGAGCGTGATCGAGGCGGAGTTGAAGGCTGATGCAACGCTCCAAGAAACAGCTTCCGCAACAATCGGTGACGGAAACGAAAACGCATTAGGGTCTGATGCCGCGGCGCCTTTACCGGCTTCATCGACTGGGAATGCGTCTGCTCCCCGAGACGTACAAGCCCATGCGATAGTCAGTCGTGAGGACTCGAATGTTCTTGGTTCTGATCACATGGTTTTGAAAAGCAGCACGCTTACAAATAAGTTTGTTCTTTGGTCGCTTGCTGCGGGGCTATTCGTTTTATTGGGTCTCGGGATTTTCTGGATCATTCACCAGAAAAATCGCAGAATGTCGGTCGGTGATTATGACGCTTTTTCATTAGAGCTTAGCCGTGCATTGCAAAGCAAGCCTGTAGAGGCGGGCTATGCTTGATCGCTCAAAGTCATCAATGTCCCAGTCAGCAATAGATGTCTATGCAGACCTGCCTTTCCTCGAAAGGCGTCGGGTCTATCGCAAGCTTTCGCGAGAAGACCGCATGCGTCTGGATCGTGCTCTGAGAGACCGCAAAAACGCTTATCGCTCTAGTGATGCGTCCACGGACGCCCCGCAAGCAAAAACGCTGGATGGTTCAAACCCACTTTCCCCTAAATTTATTGGGCATCTTGAAAGTTTATTGGACAATCAAGCCGACCGAATAGGCATCGCGACACGTGATTATGTGCAAACGCTTATAGCCGCCCAAGGACATCAAAATGTCTGAAGCCGTTGGCCGAAAAGCGAAACCGCTACCTGTTTTAGCGCTTGGCCCAAAGTCGGGTGAGGAGATTGCGAAAGCGCAAAGTTACGCCGAACTTCTGAACCAGTCAAAACGTGATGGTAAGACGATTGAGAGCTTAGAGAAGCGCGTTCAAGAGCTTGAAGCCATATTGGCTGATAAGGATGCCGCTCACGAGAAAGACGTGCTGGAGGCTGTTGAGAAAAGTCGCGAAGACGCTTTCGCTTCAGTTACAAAAGACAATACGGCCATTGAGCAAGCAGTATCAGAAAATCTCGTTCAGGCCCGTAAAAAGCTCGAAACATTTCTTGATGATACAGAAGCTCTTGCGCTCGAATTAGTGGGTGTTGCGTTGGAGTCGCTGTTCTCCAAACCGGAGAATATGAAAGCGACGCTTGCCGGTATGATTGGCAAAGTTGTTGATGATATCGGTCGTACAGCGATCGTTAGCCTCCGGGTTAGTCGCGAAGATTTCGGATGTATCGAAGAATTTTTCGAAAATAATGCGGATTTGATGTCTACGGATTTTGTCGTCGAGATTGATCCTATTCTATCACAAGGTGAGTGCATTTTCGAACTCCTAGTGGGGACATATGAATTGTCGCTTTCGGAACATTGGAAGGTTGTGAAAGCCTTCCTTGAACAAAGAGCGTCAGCGTCTGCGGCTGCCAGTGGAAAGCCCAGCCAATCGTGAGCGCCGTAGATCTATTCCGCGCTGAGATTGACGGCTTACACTTAGGCCGTTTGTCAGGACGTGTAATAGAAGTATCTGCCAATCGCCTTCAGGCGGATGGCCCACTTTGCGCCCCGGGTGATGTCTGTCGTGTACGCACGCATAAGGGCGCTGAAGTCTGCAAAGCGATAGCGGTCAAGGTGAAGCTGGGTTGCGTTTCACTTATCCCCTTAGACCCGACAGCGCGATTGGTTCCAAATTTGATTGTTGAGCTGGCAGAAGATGAAGGCGACGCCAAGGTTGGTGACGGATTTGGCAATCGTATGGTGAATGCATTTGGTGATCCCATTGATCGGCAAGGCGATATTGCGCCAAAGCGTCTTCGTCCTCTTTCGGGTACTATTCCTGAGCCCCTAGAGCGCGCTTCGAAGGTTGAGGGCTTAGAGACGGGTATTAAGGCAATCGATAATTTGGTGCCGATTGGTAAGGGTCAACGGCTTGGAATTTTCGCAGCGTCTGGCGTGGGGAAAACGACGCTCGTAACGCAAATTGCTCGGCAGACAGACTGTGACCGTTGTATCC
>CAYZGF010000257.1:0-3181 GCA_964477595.1 uncultured Algimonas sp. | reverse complement strand
GGTGCGTCACCACTCCGCCATGGTACCTCGCGTGGTGGAAGCGGTGCTATAATCACATGCGCCCCCATCCGCAATAGCTGATTGCGGTGTTCGCAGGTGAGGGTTATAGCGACGCTTGAACCGAATAATTCTCTTTTCGCGAGTCCGCCTAAATGACTGATTTCTCTGCTGCCCGTGACGCGATG
This sequence comes from uncultured Algimonas sp., assembly GCA_964477595.1. Lineage (GTDB taxonomy): Bacteria > Pseudomonadota > Alphaproteobacteria > Caulobacterales > Maricaulaceae > Litorimonas. The sequence goes on along the minus strand of CAYZGF010000257.1, from coordinate 2,996 downwards.
GTCGAATCGCAAATCCGCACATCTGACGTGACTGACCTAGACATTTTGGGTGCGTTCCGCCGCACGGCGCGCGAGGCTTTCGTTCCTACGGCCCGTAAAGCGCTGGCCTATGCGGATTGTCAGGTCGAAACGGATGAGGGGCGCATCATGTTGTCGCCGCGCGACTTGTCAAAGATGGTTCAAGCCGCCGATATTGACCCGCAAGACGTTGTTCTGGACGTGGCTTGTGGCCGCGGATATTCCACTGCGATTATAGCGCAACTCGCCGATACGGTTGTTGGGCTGGAAACGGATGAAGCCGCTGTGACGCGTGCGACCGAGCTTTTGGTGGATGCCGATATTTCTAACGCCGCCGTGGTTCAGGGCGATTTGAAATCCGGTGCGGCTGAACATGGTCCTTTTAATGTGATCTTTGTCGGGGGCGCACTTCCCCGTCTTCACGAAAATTGGGTGTCACAACTGGCCGATGGCGGACGATTAGTGTGCATCATTCAAAACGGACCGGTGGGCCGCGTGACCGTCTTTACAAAGTCCGGACATGCGGTGGGTGAAACCGTCGCCTTTGATACCAGCGCGCCATATTTGCCCGGCTTTGAGCCGGAAGCGGAATTTGTTTTTTAGGTATCCGCTTCTTTAGTTCGCCATGCCTTCAAATCTTGATTCATTTGTGAGGGCCTAAACCCGCGCCCTTTCAGCAAACGTTTGAAATCCGCCATATGGTCAAAATGCTGAACCTGGCGGTGGTAGTAATTTATATATTCCAAGGCAGCGAGAATAGCGGCAATCGTGGCGACGATGCGATCACCGGTCCCGACCGCAAATGGAAACGGACCCCATGCCAATGCGGCAAACATGCAGGCTAGCAAAGTGAGGATCAGCAGAGGCATTTGCGCCCAATTTGCAAGTTTTAACGCGCTGTCTAAAGCCGATGCATTTTTGCGTAACTGCGCATGTTTTCCGCGCCAATAGAGGCCGCCTACCAGAAGCAAACCACACATCGGTATCATCGCGAAATAACTCACCCAGCCAACGGGGCTACCCGCCATATGAGCGAGAACAATCATAGCCACAGGGACAATTATCACATTGCCAAGTTCCATCTTCCAATAAGAGGAGAGGCGATTTTCGATCTTTCTGCGCGTGCTCATGCAAAAGCTATAACATGGATGAAAAATGACAGTGTACTGATTTGACAGATTAAATCGGAATCTGTCTTCGACACGTCATACAATGCTGTATAGGCGAACAGCCATCATCATTAGGTCCAAATTAGGGCGCTTGCTCGTAATGAGAGAGTAATTAGACATCCGATAGGAGTTCTACCGTGTCTTTCCGTAGTGTTTTCGTCTCTGCCTTGATCAGCTCCGCTGTTCTGGCCGCGCCCGCGCAGGCGGAAGATCTCCAATCTGCTCTGGTCTCGGTCTATGAAACCAATCCGCGATTATTGGCCGAGCGCGCCCGTCTGCGTGAAATTGATGAAACCTATGTCCAAGCCCGCGCACAAGGCCGTCCAACCATTGGCGGCACAGGGACGATTTCTCAAAGCTGGGTGAATTTTCCGGGCGGGGCTGCTGTGTTCACCAACGGTGCGCAAACAGGTGATATTAATGTCTCCGGCCGTCCAAATGACATTGGCCTGCAAATCGTCCAACCGCTTTACCAAGGCGGACGCGTCAAAGCCCAAAAAGAGCAAGCCAAGTTGGGTATTTTGGCCGCGCGGGAAAATCTACGCGCGCAGGAAAACGAGCTCTTTCTCTCCGCCGCCAGCGCTTATGTGGATGTGCGCCGGGATATGGAGGCGATGCGTATTCGTCGAAACAATGTGCGGGTCCTCTCGCGTCAGTTAGAGGCCGCAACGGCCCGTTTTGATGTGGGGCAGGGGACCCGGACAGATATTGCGCAGTCAGAGTCACGCTTGGCCCTATCTGAAGCGGGGCTGGCACAGGCTGAGGCGCAACTCGCCGTCTCAAATGCGACATTTGAAAGATTGGTGGGACGTCCGGCACTGACTTTATCCGCTCCGCCAATTTATGCCCTGCCGCCCACATTACCGAATGCGATTGCCGCGGCCCGGGAGAATAATCCAAGATTGATCGGGTCCTATTTTAACGAAGCAGCGGGTCGGGCCGCGATTGATGTTGCAAAGGCTGCGGGTCGTCCGACTGTGTCAATATCCGGTGGGGTGTCGCGGCAACGTGAACAACTCTCTCAATTGCAATCCATTGATGCCGCGTCGATCACAGCGCAAGTCACCATCCCGATTTATTCAGGCGGTGCGAATACATCCCGCCGCCGACAGGCTGAACATGCCAAAACGCGATTGGCCTTTGAAACGCGCGATGCTGAGCTGGCCATTGATCAGGCCGTGGCTCAAATCTGGGCGCAATTGAGTGCCGCGCGGGCCAGTCTTCAGGCCGCCAAACGACAGGTTAGTGCGGCCAATCTAGCCTTTGAAGGCGTCACGCTGGAACAATCCGTTGGAACGCGCGATCAGTTGGATGTTTTGAATGCCGAGCAAGAAACGCTCAATGCGCAGCTCTCCGTGATTGAAGCCGAACGCAATGTGAATGTCGCAACATACCAATTGCTCTCAACCATGGGTGTTTTTGATGCGCAGGGTATTCGCTTGCCCGTCGATGGATATGTTCCGGCTGAGAATTTAGACCTTATCCGCTATCAGGGCCTGACGGAGAAAATGGACCGCTATGCGCCCGGTTTCATCAAACGCTTGGATCGGAATATGCCCGGTGACAGCCCTAAGCCTAAGGGTTGGGATGAAGACGGCGCTTTGGATATTCTGACAGAGCCTATCCAGCCCCCGTCGGAACCACCCTATGATCCGCTCTTAGATGCGGATGGCGACGGTAAAAATGACGAAAGACACCGTGTGAGCGATTCTCCCGTGGATTGAACGCCCGCGCCGCTGGACAAGCGAGAAGCGTTGTCTTAACCCTATCTTTAAGAATTAAGCCGTCGGGGGATCGCTTGATTGACTG
>CAYZGF010000256.1:0-3183 GCA_964477595.1 uncultured Algimonas sp. | reverse complement strand
GGTAGCGGGCGACACTGGCAGTTCGGGGCAGACACAACGGAGGATTACCGCTCGATTGATATTCGGTGGCTGAAACGTGAGAGGCTTCTAGATTCCGGAGTCAGTCGCAGCATCACCTGGTCGCGGGGTGGCGAGGTGACAGGCTCGATAAACATCCAGTCAGAACCGGGCCGCGTGATCCTAGACTATCGCCATCGGTATCGAGGCGAGAAATGGCAGCCTGAACGCTATCCCGTCCATCTCGACACCACGCCTTGCCACATAGGCGGCGAGCGACATTGGTTCCTCTGCCCTGCCCGTGGGTGCGGTCGCCGGGTCGCCATCCTCTACGGCGGGGCAATCTTTGCGTGCCGTCATTGCTACCGGCTGGCCTACCCTTCTCAGCGCGAAAAACCGGGGGATCGAGCTGCACGGCGGGCAGATCGCATCCGCGACAAGATGGGCTGGCCTGGTGGCATTCTGGAAGGCGGCGACTGGGGCAAGCCAAAGGGAATGCACTGGCGCACCTATGAGCGTCTTTGCCGCGAACACGACGCCCTGTCAGATCGCGCCCTGGTCGGGATCATGGACCACCTGAACCGCCTCACGGGTCGTTTCTAAAATAGGCTGATTTAGACAGGCCAACCTAAGGCCCTATCCCTCGTTTGGCGCGGCGAAGGTGGCAGGAAATAGGGCCGCTTTCTTCCGATAATTCTCAGCACAAAAACTAGCACAGTTTCTAAGGCATCATCCGTTTCAAGATGAGGGTTCGACCTTGGCAGGATATGGCGCTTGTCTGCGCCTTATGTCCGACCTTCCCTCAGGGGGCAAAATTGATGGGGAGGAAAATGGCAGGAAATAGGGGGTCTTTGTTCGCATACCAGTCAGTTCGAGAAACCGCTGTTTTTCAACGGGATAATCGGTTTTGAGTGAGAAGAAAGAAACAGCGCCGGATTGACCGCTTCAAAGGCGCATTTTCCAGTGCATCAGAAAGCCCCAAACCACCCCGATAAATGGGGTCGGTTTGGCTTGGGGCTTTCATAGGTAGCAAAAACCCCAGCACAATGAGCTGGGGTTCCTGGTTAAGTGATCATCGAGGCCAAGACTGCCAGGCTCTCAATTTTTTCTAAGAGCCAGGGAGTTGGTTCTGGTAGCGGCATGGGCTGCGGCCAAGGCCAAGGCTTTGGGAAGTCCGGGCATAGCTCGGGAAAGCGCGAGCAAAAATTGCCGAGTGTGAATGGTTCTGGTATCGTCAAGCCAGGCAGATTGTCTGGCAAGAACTTGCTAAGCTTCATGTGAATCATGTGGTTTTCCTTTCTGTTTAGGCGCACGGAACCTGCTGCAACAGGTTCCGTGGCCAGCCCTAAATCAGGGCATGATTTTCTGACCAGCTGCAGCACGGTTGATGCCTTCACCAAGAGCTGCGCCAGCGATGGCACCAGGCTTGCCACCAACAGCAGCTCCAACAGCAGCGCCAGCGGCGACAGCGGCACCGCGTGCGGCAGGGGTCAGAACCTTCTTCTCGACCGGATCAAGAACCTCGCCGACCCAACCACGGATCAGACCACCTTTACCAAAAAGACCGCCGGCATACGCTGCGGGGGCCATGGTTGTTGCCACAATCAAAGCGGCAGTGATTGTACGTTTCATGTGCTTTTCCTTTCAAAGCTTATTTGCTCTTACGCTCCGGTATGGAGCTGGCAAGAATCAGCATATGAAACAATCTATTCTTGCTCAACCCTTTGATATTAAAGAATTTATTGCCTGGGGTTCCAGAATTTTTTCCAGAATTTTTTCGGGCTTTTCTTTCCGAGTATGTTTCTCGATTAACTGCTATGCTGTATCCAACACAGGAGGACGATCATGCCCCTAAACCTGAAAGAATTGATGTGGATCATCAAAGCCATCACGGGCTGGAGCGATGCCAAAATCGCTGAGGAGTTTGGCACCAACGACAGATATGTGGGAGATATTCGCAAGGGTCTTCGCGAACCAAAGCAAGCCGAGAAAGTCTACAACAATGTTGTAAATTACTTGAGCCTACGGTTTTGCTTTCCGTGGTGCACTGAGGCGCAGCCGCATATCTATTCGATGATGGATCTGATCCGGAAAGAAGACTTCGCTGAGTTTTTCGACAAGCACGGTTTCTTCGGCCAATTGATCTTGGACCATCTGCTGAATATTGCGGTGGAAAATGACACATATGTGCGTGCGAGCCAAACTCTAGAGAGCAAGAGCACACGACCAAAAGTCCCGCTTTCAAGCATTCAAAAGACGCCAACTTTTTGGAGTGAAGTGTTCATCGGTCTGTATTTTGCAGTGGCATTGAGCCACCCAAAGTGTCCCAAAGGATTGCCGCAAAATCCAAAATCTCTTCAGTTAGATACGGATGAATTGATCCACATATATGCGATTGCCTTGGATCTACTTGGGAAGCCTTCTGATAATGAGGACCCCTGGAAGGTAGTCCTGAGAGGTAAAGTTTTTCAGCTTCTTCTTGCTGCAAAGTGGAACACCATCGACCCAAATGCTGGAGATTTGGCCTACCAAGAGATCGGAAAATGGGTTGATGCGACCTGCATCCTGGACCGTTTGGCTGCTTACATTGAGCTGGTCCCACAAGTGTATGAAGCACCCTTTGGAGCGCTTGCCGTTGCGTCGAGGTTGAAGAAACAAGAACGGTACCCGGAGCTTTTGCGCAGCTTGCAGAAGCAAAAAGCTGAACCGCGGTTCCTGAGTCTGTCAGGCATTGAAGAGATGCGCGCGAGTACGGATGACGATGACTTTTACTTCAACGCTGACTTCGCTGATTTCATCAGCTGGGCAAAAGCGAATGCCGAAGAATTCTTCGCCTTGGAGCGCGCATGATGTTTACTTCAATTAAAAAAACCACTTGCGCCATTACACTTCTGCTAAGTTCGGCACTTCCGGGGTTAGCAGAGAGCATGATGCCATACGCTTCTATGAACTTCAGAGACAAAAGCATCGAAGTTTATACCACGCACATACCAGAGCTTTCATTTGAGGTAGCGGTAGACGCCGATGGCCTCAGCAAAAACCATGCTCACAACTTGGCCGGTTCATTCTTGGCGAGTTCAAAGGGAGAATATCTAAATGGGATCGAATTTGGTGGCATGTATTCGGATACAAACGTCGGCATCGGCGAAAAAGTAGACGCCTTCGCAGATGATCACACTGATTTCA
>CAYZGF010000255.1:0-3194 GCA_964477595.1 uncultured Algimonas sp. | reverse complement strand
CCGATAAGATCGTCGTCAACATACACCTCTCCGGTGTCTTTAATGGTTGCGCTCATATCCAGCTCGGCTCCTATGCCTTTCATCAGCTTGCGCGTACGTCGATCAACGAAGCGGGCTGTTAAAGCCTCGTGTAGCGCGTCTGATAGCCTGTCTTCAACCTCTCTCGCGTGATTAATCCAATGTTCCGCATTGTGCATCCAACTGACCTTTGAGGCGCAATAGGTCCAAGTTCGGATAAAAGCGAGGCGGGAAGAGAGCGCATCGACGCCGCCAAAGGTCTCGTCACAGCGGTCAATCTTCGTCGCCATGAAGTCATCAGAGAGCTTGCCGCCCCCTTTGATGAGCGTGCGCCAGATATCTTGCAACAGTTTGACATGGGTATCGATGGTCAGATTTCGAAAGTCAGGCACTTGGCACACATCCCAAAGCATTTTGACCTGAGCGCGGGTTTTGAGCGTGTCATGGACTTCGTCGATGGCCTTTAGTCGTTCCAGCGCAGCTTCGTCATCCGCCCCTTTAATACGGCGTAGGCGATTTGTTGGGCGGGGCGCGTGAAGGCTCTCCATAAGACTGTCTAGAGAGCTGAAATCCAGGTCAGAATTTCGCCATTCAACGTAATGCAACGGCTCAAAATCATGGGCTTCAATCCGTTTGACGAGCTCTTCTTCCATTGGGGGGCAATCCCCCGTTGTCCCAAATGTCCCGTCATTGCGGAACCGTCCAGCGCGGCCCGCAATCTGTCCGGCTTCCATTGGGGTGAGATATCGCCGCCTGCGCCCATCATATTTTGTGAGACCCGCAAAGGCGACATGGTCAGTATCCAGATTTAAGCCCATGCCTACGGCGTCTGTCGCGACGAGGAAATCCACTTCGCCGGATTGAAACATCTCAGCCTGTGCATTGCGCGTGCGGGGCGATAGTCCGCCCATAACGACCGCAGCGCCGCCTCGAAATCTGCGGATCAACTCTGCAATGGCGTACACTTCGGCCGCACTAAACGCGACGATAACAGAGCGTTTTGGCAGGCGCGTGAGTTTAGCGGGGCCATCATAATGAAGTTCTGAAAATCGTTCGCGGTGGTCAAATCGGATTTTCGGAACCAGCGTGGCCAACACATCCCGCGCCGTTTCCGCCCCCATGAACAAGGTCTCTTCCATTCCGCGTGCATGAAGAACACGGTCCGTGAAGATATGTCCGCGCTCATGATTGGCCATCAACTGTACTTCATCTACGGCAAGGAAAGCAAAGCGCTTTTCAACAGGCATCGCCTCGACCGTGCAGATGTAGAACCGGGCTTTGGGCGGGATGATTTTCTCTTCGCCCGTGATCAAGGCGACTTGCGCAGCCCCCATCTTCGCAACAACACGGTCATAAATTTCGCGTGCGAGCAAGCGTAAGGGTAAGCCAATCACACCGGAACTATGCGCCAGCATACGCTCAACCGCATAATGCGTTTTGCCCGTATTGGTCGGGCCAAGAACGGCTTTCAAAATTGGATCGGAGAGACGGGACATAATCAACTAAAGACGTGTCCTGATTCGTATGTCAGAATCAAAGCGTCATGATTGAAATGTGACAGTGCAGACGCTTTAGGAGCGACCTTGAATGGGACTTGAAATCGAAAGAAAATTCCTCGTCATAAGCGATGCATGGCGGACCGGAAAACCGACCCATTTTGTTCAAGGCTATCTCAGCCGCGATGCCCATTCCACGGTTCGCGTAAGGATTGCCGGACAGGACGCCATGTTAACGGTTAAAGGTAAAACAGTTGGTTTGTCACGAGCCGAATATGAATATTCAATCCCATTCAAGGATGCACAAGAGATGCTGAAGCTCTGCGAGGGGCCGTTGATTGAGAAGAGGCGTTGGCTTTTTGAGGCCGGCGAGCTGACTTGGGAAATTGATGAATTTCTGGGCTTAAATGCCGGCTTGATCATAGCCGAAATTGAATTGGAGCATGAGGACCAGACCGTCGACCTACCGAATTGGATAGGTGAGGAAGTCTCGCATGATGACCGTTATTTCAACTCCAACCTATCGCGGAAGCCGTTTTCGATGTGGGAAGATTGATAATTTCCGAGACTATCCAAACTCAATGTCATCCACTTTGACCGTGGCTTTGAAACCGCTGATTTTATAGGTGAAGCGCACGGGGACGTGGACGCCTGCTTCTTCATAATATTTGAAATAAACATTGATTGGCGTGGCGGCTTCTTCTTCGCTGGGGAGGTCTTCGGGGTCGTAGCCCGCGATCGGTTCATAATAGGCGCGGCAATGGATGGTCTCTTCTTTGTCACCGTCAAATTTGACGCGTTTCGTGCCGACGCGTTCCAGTCGCAGATTATAATGCTGTTTCGAATCAAAGAACGGCACGCGGCCTGTGCAAAGCTCGCCGTCAATCTTGGTGCCCATCATCATGAGGTGAAGGATACCCGAGATCGTGTCATTTGACGCATAGCGGTCCTGCGGCGTCGCGGGTGGTACGCCTTGACTGCCGAGGGGCGGGACGATGGCCACATCAACGACAGCTGCATTGTGGTCGTAATTCATCTCGACACGGCGATTTTTCTTGTCTGTGTTCTGCTGCACATGCCAATCGGGACGCAGGCCGCTCTCATCATAAGTGCCGCGCGTTACAGCCCAGATTTCCATTTTCTTGAGCAATGCCGCGAGGCCTGAAGATTTGGCGTCCGTATAGGCCACATAGTCCGTATCATCGAACTGCGTGATAAGGTCGGAGCGAATGACCCGAAAGCCAAAGACATACCCTTTCAGTTTCATCCGAATCTGCGTCGTGTCTGCGTCCGGCGCAGGTAAAGTGTAAATGGTATCGCCAAAGTTCTGAACATTCAGAACAGGGACATTATCACCTTTCAACATCAGATTGGATGTCGTGACTTGAGCGGTGGCAATTGTGCTCAGCCCCGCAAAGGCGAGGAGTCCGGCGGTTCTAACGAGGCTTTTCATGCGAGGCTTATGGCAAATCTATTCTGGCAGGAGTATGAATGAGTGCGTCTCTTAGCATTACAAATGGGTGAGGGTGTACCGTAAAAACGGGTTGACGGACCCGTCACCAACCCTTAGGTCGCGCCTTCAAGTTACCGCTCACCTGCGTGTGAGCCTTTTTCATGTCTGATAGGTGTTATCATGGCTCGTCGTTGCGACCTTCTAAATACCGGCCCTATGTCCGGAAA
>CAYZGF010000254.1:0-3207 GCA_964477595.1 uncultured Algimonas sp. | reverse complement strand
TGCCAAGGCGATTGGACTGGAAATGGACGGTTCTGGATTCGGCATGGGTCAACGTTCACAACGCTACGCTATGGTTGTGGATGATGGCACGGTTGAGCGCCTTTTTGTAGAGGCACCGGGCGAGTTTAAGGTGAGTTCAGCGGATCACATGTTGTCCGAACTTTAGGCGCAAGCCGCCTGAAGCTCGGACCACAAGGTCCAAACAAACCTTATAAATGTCGAAAGGGGACATCATATGGAACTTGCGAGTATAATACCTATCGTCTTGGCAGCTTTGGCTGTCTTCATCATCTTCAAAACGGTCCGTATCGTGCCGCAGGGCGCGGAATGGACGTTGGAAAATTTTGGACGTTATTCCAAAACGCTCAAACCCGGTTTGCACTTCGTCATTCCAATCTATCAGGGCATTTCAAATAAAATGGATATGCGTGAGCGGGTCATTGATATTCCAAGCCAGGATGTGATTACGCGCGATAATGTGATGGTCACGGCCGATGCCGTCGTCTTTATTCAGGTCATGGATGCCGAAATGGCGACCTATGAAGTCGCCAATTTGGAGAATGCGATCCAGAATCTCTGTCTCACAAATGTGCGGACGGTTGTCGGGTCGATGGACCTCGATGAAGTCTTGTCCAAACGCGACCAGATCAACGCGCAGCTTCTGTCTGTCATCGATCAGGCTACAGATACGTGGGGCACGAAAGTGACACGGATTGAGATTAAAGATCTCTCTCCACCGCATGACATCACACAGGCCATGAACAAGCAGATGAAAGCCGAACGTGAAAAGCGCTCTGACATTCTGATCGCGGAAGGTCATAAACAGTCTCAAATCCTGAAAGCCGAAGGCGAAAAGGAAGCCGCGATTCGTGAGGCTGAAGGCCGGAAAGAGGCCGCCTATTTGGATGCCGAAGCGCGTGAGCGTGAAGCGCAGGCCGAAGCCAAGGCGACCGAAATGGTTAGTACTGCGATTGCGCGCGGCGATGTAAACGCCATTAATTACTTCGTGGCACAGGAATATGTGAAAGCCTTTGGCGAGCTGGCCAATAGCCCGAACCAGAAAACTGTGATTGTTCCAGCGGAACTTTCCGGTCTGGCCGCGACTGTCGGTGGTATTTCCGGTCTGTTGGAATCCGGCAAAGACAAGAAGTAGGAGCGGGAAATGGAATCAGAATCAAATCTCATTCTGTCCCTGCTGGAATCCATGAACGCAACACGCTGGGGCCTAATCGGCCTCAGCCTCGTCGGCTTGGAACTTGTCACGGGAACGACCTATATTCTTTGGCCCGCTCTGGCGGCTTTGGCAGTGGCGATCTGGGTCTTTTTCCTGCCTCTTGGTTGGGAAATGCAGTTCTTGCTCTTTTTCGCCTTGTCTATGGCTTTATTGGTTGTCGGGCATTTCTATTTGCGCCCGCTCATGAAGTCGGACGAGCCGTTAAATGTGAACGAGCCTGCACGCGCATTTGAAGGCCGTCGTGTCGTTGCGGCCTCTGACTTTGATAATGGCGAAGGCCGGGTGAAAGTTGGTGACACAGAATGGAAAGCCAAAGCAGAATCCGGAGACCCTGTGTCGGGGGACAAGCTCGTGGTGATTTCCGTTGCGGGGGCAACCCTGATCGTGGAACCAGCACTGGACGCGTAACATGAGTCTCACGATCCAAAGTTTTGGCTCACGCCAATCTTTTGAACTTATACGGGACGAGGTCGTCATTGGCGGCCTCGCCTATGCGTCTGATATGCGCAGCCCGATGGGCAATGTCGCCTTTGCGTCGGGCGCTTTGCATGTCCACGGTATAGACGCGAAAATTAGTGCCAAGCCCGTCAATTCCTCCCGTGGTGATTTGGAATTTGATATTCTGAAAGACCGCCGCGAGATTGGTGAGTTGGAATTTGACCGCAAAGGCAATGCGCATTTGGAGCTGAACCGGATCGATAAAGGTTCTGACAGTTTTCGAATAAAGCCTCGAGGTCTGACAAGTTTTTGGTTTCTCGTCGAACAATCCGGTTATCCGGTTATGGAGTTAAAGCCGACAGAGAAATATCGACGCGATGCCTATCACTACCGCATCAATCAACGTTCCCGCCGTATGCCGGAACGTGTTCTGGACGAGTTGAGTATCTATGTGGCCTTCGCGGCCAATGTGTACACGGCGAAGATGCAAGGCATAACGACTGGCCGTTGGCCGGGTTAGGTCTTACTTATCCCACATGAAAGCCGGGACAATTGCTAGGCCGTCGCCTTGTTCGCCACCGGATAGTCTGCCGATAAGTTCACCGCTCGTGAAATCGATTTCCGCGATTTTATTCGCGCCCGTCTCGGCGACGTAGAGTCGGGAGCCATCCGCATTGAACAGCAGGGTAACTTGTCGCGTTTCAGCAGATCCGCTGACCCGGATTGTGCGGTCCACCGCGCGGCTTTCGACGTCCAAGACGGTAACAGTTCCATCCATCAGGTTTGACGTGACCATATTTTTCCCGTCGGGCGAGACGATAATCCGCAAAGGAAATTTACCCACTTTTACTTCGTCAAGCTTTTCGAGCGATGTGGCGTCAAAGATCATAACTTTGTCTTCGCCTCGAACAGACGCCCAAACCTCTGACCCGTCCTTAGTCACCGCGACGCCTTCGACTTCTTTGCCGGCTGGAGCGGAGATAACTTGCTCGGTTTTAAGGTCGATGCGGCTGACAGTTCCCGACTGCATATTGGCGGTATAAGCAAAGCGTTCGTCAGGACTGACCGCAACCATATGCGTGCCGTCTTGCCCTGTGGGGATTGAGCTAACTATCCACTTTATATCCGGCGGAGAAAGCGTGACCTCTGCAGGGGAAATGATCTCTCGACTAAGTCTAACGATTGAGTTGCCGCCCTCAGTTGTCGCGATGAAATCGCCATTTCTCAGCGCGACAATGCCATGTGGATTTCTGTTTTCGCCAAGGTCGATTGGAGCGAGTCGCGTTTTGTAACCCGTATGGAAAATGTCGACAGACGCATCTCCGTAATTGACGACCGCAGCGTATTCCCCCGATGGCGTGATAGCAATTTCATGTGGCGCGTTGCCGCTAACAGGACGACGTGCGATTTCTCTCCCAGTTTCAAGGTCAATAAAGCTGATCGTATTGTCGCCTTTGTTTCCAACTAGAAGATAGGCAGGGTGAGGTAGAGGAATTTCGAACGCAGACGCTTGGATAAATGAAGCGCTAAGGGTT
>CAYZGF010000253.1:0-3274 GCA_964477595.1 uncultured Algimonas sp. | reverse complement strand
TCATGAGACATATTGGCGAGGAAGTTGGATTTGGCCAAATCTGCCTGCTCAGCCAGACGAATGTTATCTTCCAGCAAATTAAACATATGATGCATGGAAACCGAGAAAACAGCGAGCCCGGTTGAGACAATTGAAAAGGCGATTGTCGTCTGAACCGCGCGCATAAAAGCTCTGGTCTTAAACGTCACGGGATCGACTCCGATAGGAACGGGCCATCCCATTGTAACTGTGTATAGATACCAAACGATCGCAAGTGAGGAGAATGCGTAAATTAAGACCATACGCCAGCCCGAAATAAACCCGTTAATAACGGCTCCGGCGACTAATAATGGGAGCATAGCGGTATTTATACCTGTTTGACCCGGCAGAGATGTCGCTAAAATACCCAACAGCATAAGGATGGAATAAAAGGCAGCAAAGCCCATAAAGGCTTTCGAATACCGCAGGATATGTGTCGCTATAAATATAACCCCAATAGCACAAACAGCAATCCAATGATCAAGCGTCCAATACCCATATGTATATGTCATGAAGGTCAGATTAATAAGCTGAGATAGCAAAAAGACCCAACCCAACATATAGACTGCGCGTGCACGCAAAAGATCCGCAGCTCCCATATTAGGATCAATCCGCAAGAAGCGTTCATATTTTGCGAGGAGTTGTCTCACCACAGCCCGTCCTATTCTCAGATATTCATTACGATATTAGAGTTAGGAAAGCGTTGATTATGGGATTACGAAAAATCGACATCTTGCTTTGTCAAAATCTGAATGGCAGCTAAGCTTATGATCCGTAATTTCATCTTGGCGCTAACCTCTGTCTTTTTCCTTCTTTACGGGCCGCATAGCGCGTTTGCGCAAACAGCTATTCAGGTCACATCAGACAATTTCACCCTGTCAGGTGAAATGGACGCGGCCGAAGCAATCGACATGGTTTCAGAATTGGAGCGTTTTCGCTCATCGCTTCTGGAAGTTCATGACCTCCCCGCAAATAGTCCTGAAAGACGTCTGGATATTTATGTCGTCACGGATCCGGAGATATTCGATATATTGGGTGTGAGCGAAGACTTTGTCGCCGTCTACGCGCCAACCTCTGCCGGCCCCAGAGCGCTGATAAATGGAAGTCGGCCGGATATGACCTCGGCTGCCGGGTCATCCCTCCGACGAAGCCTGCGTCATGAATATGCGCATCATTTTATTTATACCCATCTTCCATTGGCCCAACCGCGTTGGCTCTCTGAAGGTTTAGCGGAATATTATGCGGGCTATGCCGAAGGTCCCGACGGTACTTTTCAAATCGGCGTAGCGGATGAAGAGTCTATATTCATCCTTAGTTATCCTCTCTCCGGATGGTCTGATATGCGCGGTCTCTTTCGCAGTCATCAAACCATAGAAAGACGACCTTCTCGCAATTACAGCCTGCCTCCGAGAGGATGGTCCCGAACACCTGATCCCGTTACATTTTTCTATGCGCAAAGTTGGGGTCTCGTCCATTGGGCCATGAACCAATCGGGGACAACGAATATCGTTGACGGGCATAAAACTTTGGGAACACTCGCCGAACTCTTAATCGGTATGGAATCTTACCTCACACGGGGAGACGATATTTTAGCTCCACCGAGCCTGCAGGTTTGGAAAGAGTCCAATTTGAAACTTGATGAAATTACGGCCGGACTGGCATTGGACGCATTTGGGTTTCCTCTGCAAGGCTCTGAAAAAGACGCAGAAACCACAGGCACATTGGAAGAGGTCATTTCAAATTATGTGGCTGACACTCCGCCTGTTCTGACCCGACAAATTCGTCCGGGGCGTCTTACAGCCCAGCTTAGCGTCAAAAATCTGAGTGCGACTGAAACAGCCGCCATTCAATATCGACAGATGTCTCTGACTGCGGGTTCCCGTGCGCTTATCAATCCCCGCATGTTAAGCTTAAAGTCTGAGATTGAAACAAATCCCGATCTCGCAACATCCTTACGAGTGTCTCAGGCCGCACAACAATTTGCCACAGGCGGAACGCAATCCGCATTTAACTTTATGGCTGAAGCCAGAGCGAGCGGAATCCCCGACCCGGACCTGAATAGTTTGGCTTTGCAAATTTCCTATGGAGATTTTTTGAACCGAAACTTCATGAACCCGGCGGACATGCGGGATAAAATACGGCCTGTTCTCTCGCAATTTCCAAATGACCCGCAGCTCCTGGGCATGATGGCGACCACTGCTCTGGGAGATGCACGTGACGACACTCCCATTGCGCCTGAAGCGCAAGCCGCTTTTGATAAAATCATCGCCTTGGACATTCCAAAAAGAGATCCATTAAAAGCGCTTCCCTTGGCAAATCTCTATTTACAAAAAGAAGACTATCAAGCCGCGCTCGACCTGCTCTATCGGGCTGAGCCCTTCATGGGACAGGGCAGTTTCTCGCTCCGGCGATCCATCGATGACATTGAGCGCGCCATGAAAGAGATGGAAGAAGATAGCGACCCATAAAAAAAGCCCCTCAGGGAGGGGCTTTTTGAAACTAAACAGGTTAGATGCTTACGCTTTAACCGTGTGCGGTTGCGATGCGTTTTTCTTGGCTGTCTCGACCAGCGCAGCAAAGGCGTCTGGCTCATTACCTGCCATGTCAGCCAGAACCTTACGGTCCAGATCGATGCCAGCTTTCTTCAGGCCGTCCATGAAACGACCATAGGTCAGGCCGTGCAGACGGGCTGCTGCGTTGATGCGCTGGATCCAAAGGGCGCGGAACTGACGCTTTTTCAGCTTACGGCCGATATAGGCGTACTGACCCGCTTTTTCGACAGCTTGATTTGCAATCCGGAATGTATTCTTCCGGCGGCCGCGATAGCCTTTTGCTTTTTTCAAAATCTCTTTATGACGTGCGGACTTCGTTACGCCGCGTTTAACTCGTGCCATGATAATTCTCCGGTAATTGGTGTAGGGCGGCGTTTAGCCGTAGGGCATGTACTTCTTTTTGATCACTTTCGCGTCACAATCTTTGAGGACTGTTGTACCGCGCAGCTTACGAATTTGGTCATTCGTCCGCTTGATCATACCATGCTGTTTGCCAGCCTGACCTGCTTTTACCTTACCGGATTTGGTAATCTTGAAACGCTTTTTAGCGCTCGACTTCGTTTTCATTTTGGGCATTTCGGTCTCCAATAATATGGTCACTGTCCAAAACGAAACGGAAGCGACCTGCCTTTCGAACGATCAGGCATGCCATTTAGCCTGATGCGTTGCGTCACAACTTATGTCGTGAAGGCGGGCCTATAATC
>CAYZGF010000252.1:0-3329 GCA_964477595.1 uncultured Algimonas sp. | reverse complement strand
TCACAAATTACAAAGGCAATTACGGTAATCTGCTTTTCTTCTGGGATATTCTTTTTGGGACAGCGAAGATTACGCGCCAATATCCACCGGAATTCGGGGTCGAAAACCTGCCTGAGACAAGCGTCGCTGAACAGCTGCTCTGGCCCGTGGTTCGCGTGAAACAGCCAACATTGGACCCGGCTGAGTAGCTTTAAGAGGGTGTGTAAGCCGTCCAAACCTGACTCTGGCAGAACGGGCCGACGCAGCCTTTGACTTCTAATGTGCCGTCATCTTGCAGCTTGATTTTGGATTTGTAGTCTTTGCCACTTTCGGCGTCATAAATGCGTCCACCGGACCATTTGCTTTTCTTTTCCTCAAATCCCCACAACATGCGGGAGCCTAAGAGCGGTTTCTTGGCGAGCTCGGGGTCCGGGTTTTTATCGTCTAAGACAGTCTCCGGATTGGGCGCATCGATAGATATCAGCGTCCCGCAGGGCGTGCCGTCGCCGCAATCTTTAATCTCCACAAGGGCTGTGCCCGACTGAACTTTCCAAATTCCATAGACGTCTTTTCCATCTGCCGCGAAAGCAGGCGTGGAGATCAATAAAACCGCTAGGGATAGAGTCAGTTTTCTCATTGTGCCATCAACCTTTTGAAGAGACGTTGTTCCATATATCCATCCGCTGTCAGGCCATTGGCGGCTTGCCAAGCGCGAATGGCGCGGCGGCTGTTCGGGCCAATACGACCGTCAACGCCTTTCGTGTCAAAGCCCAAATCCGTCAGCTTTCGCTGCATGGATTTCTTATTCTCAAATGACAGTAATTCGTCTCCGCGCGGCCAGTCTTGTTGAATGCCGGGTTTGCGCTCCAGCGCATCTGCCAAAATGCTAATCCCCATGACGTAGCTGGTGGAATTATTATATCGCTTCAGCACATCGAAATTTTTGAAGGTCAGGAATTTGGGTCCCTTGGCCCCGCCCGGAGCGATCAGTCTTGCGTCTAAAAATCCGGCTTCCGCGCTCCAGCGCTGCCCTGAAACGGGTTGAACGCCAAGTCCGGTCCAGTCATTGATTGTCTTCTTTGATCCATCGGTCACGGAATAATCAAAATTGGCCGGCAGCTTCACCTCGGTCATGACGGGTTCTCCGGCGCGCCAGCCTGAGCGGGAGATATAATTGGCGGCGCTGGCCAGCGCGTCACCCGGATCGGTCCAAAGGTCTTTATTGCCGTTTCCGTCCAAATCGACGGCATAATCGCGGAATGTCGTTGGGATAAACTGGGTCATGCCCATTGCGCCGGCCCACGCCCCGGTGAGTTGCTCCTTACGGACATCACCTGCGGCCAAAAGATCAAGCAAGGCGAAAAGCTGGCTTTCACCGAATTTCTGGCGGCGGCCCTCAAACGCAAATGTGGAAAGGGAGTCCACAATATCATGAGTGCCGAGAATACGGCCATAGCTGGACTCTAATCCCCAAATCGCGGTCAGCACTTCCCGTGGCACGCGGTAGCGGGCCTCAATCACATCCAGTACGGGATCGACTTCGGTCATCTTGTTCTGACCACCCGAAATGCGGGCCTCACTGGCAGCGTTGTCGACATAAGACCAAACGGGTTTGGTGAACTCAGGCTGGTTCGCATCCCGTTCGAGGGCCAATGGATTGATTTTGGCGGGTGCCATGACCGACCGTACGAGATCGGGCGCGTAATTTTTCGCGATGGCGCGATTGGTGAAATTGATCTTCCAGACAGCAAAGCGCTGCTCTTGTGTCAGGGCCTCCGTCGGTGTTTCAACTGCGGCTTCGGGGTCCGGACCCGGTACAGCTTCTGCGATCGGGGCAGAGGCGCAAGCGGCGAGGCAAAAGGCGGCGGTCAGGAGCAGTGCAGTTTTCATAGATACAGCTTAACAACTTTCCGGCCCATCCGATAGGTCCATGATTGTGACAATCCCGATAAGATGGTTAATATGCGTTAGGATTTACGGGTATTTCGGGAGTCTCAGTCCTGCCGTTGACACCCAGCCGACTCGCCCCTATACGCCGCCTTCGAATTCAACCTAACTGATGAAAGCACCGCCATGAAAGTTCGTAGCTCGCTGAAATCGCTGAAGAACCGCCATCGCGATTGCCAAGTGGTCCGTCGCAAAGGCCGTCTTTACGTGATCAACAAGACAGACCCACGTTTTAAAGCCCGCCAAGGCTAGAGACGTTGGAGTAGCTGCGTCCCTTGGATGCGGCTATATATCTGACTGAAAGTTTACATGAGGCCCCTTGCCAGAGATGGCGAGGGGCCTCATGCTATTTAAGATGCGTATTTTACTGACAGCTCTGTTTTTTGCCTTGCCTCTCGCGGCCGCAGCACAGGATTTGCCCGAGCCGGAACCCCTTCCGGTTCCGCAATTTGAGCCCATCCAACCCGAAATCGAACTGGCGCCCTTGGAGAAGGAAGAGGATGAGGAAGCGCCCAATCGTGACATTGAAGGTGAAGACATTGTCCCGGAGTCGCTGGAGCCGGATTATTCCAAACTCCCGCCAAAGGCAGAGCGTCAGGCGCGGCTTGATGATCTTTTCATAAAACTCGCCGAACGCGAGGATGAGGAGAGCGCTAATCTAGTCGCAGAGGAAATCGTCGCGATTTGGATGGAAAGTGGATCAGCCTCCGTGAACCTCCTGCTGCGACGCGGGTCCGAGGCGAGTGCCAAGGGAAATCCAAAACTTGCCCGTAAAATGTATAATTATGCTGTCGACCTCTCGCCGGAGTTCTCCGAAGCTTGGGCCCGGTCTGCGCGTCTTGCGCTGACCCAGAAAGATTATAACCGCGCGCTGAATGAGAGCCTCAAAACCCTCGAATTGGAACCGCGTCATTTCTATACGCTCTGGACGCTCGGCAATGTGCTCGAAGTCCTAAATCGTCCCGATGAAGCGCTGGAAACCTACCGCGAAGCCAACCGCCTCTATCCGGAACTGAAAGCGGTGAAAGAGCGCTTGGAACAGCTCGAAATCGAAATTGGTGGTACGGTGCTTTAGGCAGCGCCGTATTTTCTTTAATAGAAGATTATATGTCACACCGCCATGCACGCAGGCCTAAATTAAGTGCCGCGCCAATTTAATCAATATGACGACACGAAAGAATGCTCTTCTCCCCGTTCACGGGGGGAAGTACCCGCAAAGCGGGGGATGAGGGGATACTAGCCTAGCAGTCACCGTCAGGTTAGAATTTAACCTCGCCCCCCATCGACTTCCGCTACGCTCCAGCCACTTCCCCCCATAAATGGGGAGAAGAGTTTCTTTCTCACCTCTTGTTTCGTTTCTCTATCGTTTCATTTGTGTCTCAATTCTCAGTTCAAAATTAAAG
>CAYZGF010000251.1:0-3360 GCA_964477595.1 uncultured Algimonas sp. | reverse complement strand
CAGCCCTGAAACGGGCCGCCATCATATTCAATCGTCAATTTAAATCGGGACATTTTAATCTTTCTGATATTCTTTTATAGCGTCAGAAAATTGACTGTCGTGGCTGGGTGGCGACGCGTTTTTACATCTTCGGATTGTAGCATTTGGCGCAATTTCTGTGAATTTGGATAGCAGTGCAATCAACGCAATAATTACATCATCGGTCCAATCTTCGCCCATACGATAATCAAACTCGATACAATCAGTACCATAGACTCCGAACCCAAGGGACGGGATTGTTTGATTGATTATTGAAATATCATTCGCGGGAAAACGAAAGGACTCAATTTTCCCGTCTACAAAAAGCTTAATTGCTTCAGACGGAGATGTAAGTTGAAGCTCTACATCTTTTTCTGGGTTCCAAACTTGAAATTGGCTTTGCGCTGAAAGATCTTCAATGCATGAGATAATATCGAAAAACTCTGAGATCGAAATATTTTCAATGAAGAAGTCTGGCAAAGAGCCATCGTCATCTACGAATAGATGACGAATTTGATCGACAAGATGCAATCGGGACATTAGCCGATATTCAGACGATCCAGTGCTTCGGCGACTTCTTCATGCATTTGCAGCTGGTCCGTCTCCGGATCATGTTTCGCAAGAGCTGATGTCCAGGCCGCTTTATCATTACCGTCAATTTTCAAATCCAAACGGTCGGCGACTTCTTTGCCCAGCTTGCTGTAATGTGTCGTCGCAGAAGTATGTGTCTTCCAACCTGCAGCCTGGGCCAGTTCAGTGGGTGTCATCTTGCGGTCATCCGCACGACGATGGGCGACCAGCATAAGGCGACGTGCCTTGCTGAATTTGAGAACTTTGAAAACTTCCTCATAACCGTCAACGGTCGCGATATGGTCTTGGCGGCGCTCTTCTTTGCGCTCACCGATTTTTTCATCGATCCAAGCTTTGGACTTCGCAATAGCGTCCTCAAGGGACATGGCTTTGAACTTAGTTTCCAAGCTCTTGGACCCGTCCAAGAAAACCATCGCCGCTTTTTCGTTCGCGCGGATTAAATGTCCGTCGTAAATTTCTTCGTGAATATTCATTCTATCTCTCTTTACTCCAATTTCGACCCGACGGGGACATCTGTCCCCCGCAGGAAATCATCCACGCTCATCCGGGATTTCCCGGCGGGTTGAACGGAGAGAAGCTGTAATGCGTCTTCGCCGCAGGCAATTGTGAGCTGATCATCTATGATCTCGCCCGGTTGACCTTGCCCTTCGACGACTCGCGCCAAGTGAA
Source organism: uncultured Algimonas sp. (assembly GCA_964477595.1). Taxonomy (GTDB): domain Bacteria; phylum Pseudomonadota; class Alphaproteobacteria; order Caulobacterales; family Maricaulaceae; genus Litorimonas. The sequence continues at coordinate 2,082 of CAYZGF010000251.1, read as the reverse complement.
CTTTCACCCGGCGGTCGTCGATCTCGCACCATGCCCCCGGAAAGGGAGACAAGCCGCGGATGTGAGCCTCAAGATTGCGTGCTGAGAGGCTCCAGTCAAGGCGGGCCTCGGATTTGTCGATTTTATGGGCATATGTGGGCTCTCCGGATTGCGGCGTTGGCGTCAAAGCTTCGCGTTCTACGCCCCCTAGGACGCGCGGCCACATTTGAGCGCCGAGTTGTGACAGGCGTTGCGACAGCGTCTCTGCCGTGTCGGTTGGACGGATATCCGTTGTTTCAGACAGCAAGATATCGCCCGTATCCAACCCCTTGGCCATTTGCATGATCTGCACACCGGTTTGTGCATCGCGGGCCATGATCGCGCGCTGCACAGGTGCCGCGCCGCGCCAACGCGGTAGGAGAGAACCATGCAAGTTAAGGCAGCCATATGTTGGCGCATCGAGCGCTCGTTGTGGTAAAATCTGACCATAGGCCACAACGCAAGCCACATCCGCATTTAAATCTTCCAACCCGTCAATCACTTTGGATTTTCGAAAACTCTCCGGCGTTTCAACGGGCAAACCCATTAGGTCTGCAAATTGATGGACAGGTGATTTCGTCAGTTTTTTCCCGCGTCCGGACCGGCGGGGTGGCTGCGTATAAACGCGAATGACGTTATGTCCGGAGGCGATAATTTCGGCCAAGGAAGGCACGGCAAAATCGGGCGTGCCCATGAAAACGATGTTGAGGGTCATTCTATCTTAAAAATACAAAAAGCCAGTAATCTCAAGACCGTATACGCCGCAAATCCAACTAATTGTGTCCCCGCTTCCCATCCATGGAAATATCGAGTTGCTTAGAGTGAAGCTAGAACCAATAATAAATTGGCTCAATACCATCCCATAGGTTCCAAATTTTGACATTATGCCGTGGCCCGGAATTTCTCGGCCTTGATAACTTTCTTCACGGCGCGGTCGCGTTTTAGGCGGGACAGATAATCGATGAAGACGACGCCTTTCAGGTGATCCATTTCATGCTGAATACAGACCGCATAGAGGCCTTCCGCCCATTCGGTGACGCGCTCCCCATTATAATCTAAATAGGTAATTTGCACGCGCTCAGGACGGTCAATCTCTTCGTAAATATCAGGAATTGACAGGCAACCCTCTTGATATGGAATTGTCTCTTCGACGCTTTCCAAGATTTCGGGATTAACGAAATATTTTGGCTGCGGGTCTTCGCCCTCACGCGCGAGGTCCATGACGATGACATTGACCGGCTCGCCAATCTGCACGGCGGCGAGGCCAATACCCGGCGCGGCATACATGGTCTCCAGCATGTCATCCATCAGCTTGCGAGTATCATCCGTCACCTTTTCAACAGGTTTGGAAACCTGTTTCAGAATTGGGTTCGGTACAGTCAATATGGGTCTGATCGTCATGCAGGGGAGATAAGGGTGAGGGGCCTCATGGTCAACCCAAGCACCCATCTACCGGACATTAGCTAGTGATTGAAAACAGGCCGTCCGAAGCTGTCCATTTCCGTGTGGCATCGTTCACAGGTCCAACCGCCAAAGAAAAATTGACGCAGATTGCGCGGCATACGGAATTTCGGCTGACGCGCATTGCAACGCGGACAATTCACAGCGTTCAGATTAATCGCAATTGCGGACTTTGTACGGTCTTTCATACACAATATGTGGGGTGAGTGAGAGTTTGGGTCAAGGTACAGGATGACGCATTTATACAAGGTTCAGATGGGTGTTAGGTGTTCTCACCCAACCAGGTCGCAAGATCATTTGTTATGTAATCCACAAAATCTGCTCCATCCGCATGGCCGGCCGGGCGGGCTGCCGCCGGTTCATGGCTCCAGTCTTCATCTGATACGACCAGAACCGTTTTCATGCCGAGCGCTTTCGGAACTTCCAGATTTCGTAGATTATCTTCGAAGAAGATAGCCTTTCTTGGGTCAATTTCAGTGAACACATTCAGGAAAACATCATAGGCCTGCGCTTTTGGCTTCGGGATATATCCCGTATCTTCAACGCCGAAATGCCCGTCAAACAAATCGAATAATTTGAGGTGGCCTGCTACATTGCGCGCAT
>CAYZGF010000250.1:0-3387 GCA_964477595.1 uncultured Algimonas sp. | reverse complement strand
GCAATGAGCCAAGCCGCCATCGCATCATTGATATAGCCCTGCGGTTGACCTTGATGGACGAGGTAAGTCGTCAGGATGAGGGTAAAATAATCAGTCCAACTGTCTGGTTTTGTGGAGAGTTTGTCGAGTTCAAAGATTATGTCGGCTTCGTGTGCATCAATTGACATGTCCGCGCCAAATGCACGGCGTAGCTCTAAAAGCTGGTTGTCTGTCATCGCATCTGCAGATTTCATATCCGCAATCAACTGTGTCGCATTTGTCATCGGCATGATCGGCCCCTCACATAATTCGGGACGTGTTTACCGGAAATTGCTAAATATCCCGCTAACGCGCATTCCACTCAAATGGGACCACTTGATTAAGCCAGTCTCGAGATGGAATTATGCCACCATGGCTATATCGCAGTGGGATTGAGCCTGAATTTACGAGGAACCAATCTTGTAGCAAATCAGCCTGTTTTTCGGTCGGATAGTCGTCGAAATCGGCATTCTCTGTAACCGAATAGCTATAAATCCAATTCCGAGGGTCGAGCAGGTAACGCGCAGCCGTCAAACGTCCTGTTTCATACTGCCAGACATGACAAAGCTCGTGTATGAGAACAGATTGAATGGTGAGTGTCTCTAATGTGAAATCACGTGGATGGTTTGGCCAGAAGATGCGCGGACCGCGACAGAGGATTTTGTTGCGGGCAAAAGGGTTGTGCGCACGATCAACCAGCGTCACGGATTGGATATCGAAATGATTTGTGAACCCCGCCGGTAAAGCGCGGATTTCGGCCTCAGTGAGATGTCGAGACTTTGTTGTCATGATGGGGATTAAAGCCGGGCCCTGCGAATGAGGCAATAAAAAAGCCGCCCCAACAGGACGGCCTTCTTATTTGGCTTTGAGCGCTGCTCGTCTAGCGACGGCGCGGCTTTTTCTTTGAAGGGATGAGACCTTCGATCTGAGCCCGCTTGCGGGCCAGTTTACGAGCACGACGAACGGCTTCTTGCTGCTCACGGACGCGTTTCTCGGATGGCTTTTCATAATGCTTACGCGCTTTGATTTCGCGCAAGATGCCTTCGTTTTGCATCTTTTTCTTCAATGCGCGTAGAGCTTGGTCTACATTATTCTGACGGACGTAAATCTCAACCATGCTTGGTTATCTCGTTTCTTGTGTTCAAAAGCCAAAAGCCCCGCGTAAAGGTGCGAGGCCCGTAAGTTGGGCGCTACCTAACGGGTTTAAGTCGCGTCGTAAAGGGCGGATTTACAGCTTAAACCGCCGGAAATGAGGTGTCACGGCCCGTAAATCCCGTCATAACACCGATCATGAACTTTGACGTGCCGCATTTCGTTTCATCCGATTCCTTTCAGATCGCGACCTATTCAGACGGGCCGAAGGATGGGCCACCCATCCTATTGGTTCATGGTTGGCCGGAAATTGCGTATAGTTGGAAGAATACGGTTCCGGCTTTAGTGGCTGCGGGGTATCGTGTGATTGCTTATGATTTGCGCGGGTTTGGGCGCTCTTCTGCTCCAGCAGACCCGGTTCACTACGCCATGCCGCAGCTGGTTGCGGATATGGAAGCTGTGCTGGACGCTTATGGCTATGATGAGGCCGTCATTTGCGGTCATGATTGGGGTGGGTCGATTGTCTGGCATGCAGCGCGGATGATTTCGCAGCGTGTCAAAGCCGTGATCGGCATTTGCGTCCCGCACACAGCCCGCGCACCAGCGCCGCCGCTTAAGATTATAGAGAAGCGAAACGGGCCAAGACACTATTTCTTGGAATTTAGAGATCGTGGGCCTGAGGTTGCCGAGATGTTTGCGAAAGATGCGGACGGATTTTTCAGACTTATGTTCCGCTCGACACCGCCGGGGGCTGTGGCAGACGACACCTTCACCTATATCCCGACACAGTTTGAGGCGTTTCTCAAGAATGGATCTCCTGCGTTGAAAGGCGGTGTTTTGCCGGACGAAGATCGAAAGCGGTTTGTCGATGCCTATCTGCGGACAGGTTTCGAAACGGGGATGAACCTGTACCGAAATATAGATGTGAATTGGGAGCTATCCGAAGGCTTAAGCAACCGCATCACGCAACCCGTTCTGATGATCAGTCCGGAAGGTGATTTACTGCTTCCACCTGCGCTCACCGAGCCGATGGTGAAGATGTGCCCAGATCTAGAGCGCGTGAACATCCCGGATTGCGGTCACTGGGCGATGTGGGACGCGCCGGAGGCGCTGAACAATGCGATAGTTGAGTGGTTGGAGCGGACAGTCTGATGGATTTAGAAGCCTTCAAGAAATCAAAGATTGAGCCTGCGTCTTTCCTTGCATTTAGAGAACTTGTCTTCACAGCACGTCATGGAGTTAATGTAACGCCTGAAGTCATAGCGGAGAGACACAATTTGTGGATTGAGCGTTCCGTTGAAGACCAGCTAGGTTACTATCATTTTGTCGGTTTTCAAAAAGGTGAATATTACTTTGGCCTGAGAAGGCTTTTGGATTCCCCTGTCAAAAACACGAGCATGGTTAGCGTTCTAGGCGCGCCCCTAGGTATGAAAAGGTTGCTGATTTCACACGCGCTAAATATAAACTACTCAGATATTGTTGAACTGGATTGTGCAGAGTAACCCTGCCGAACCACCCTTCAGGGAGAACAAGTCAAAAATAGAGTCTACTCCTCCCACCAATAGGGCAGTCGCTTTTTGTCCCCTGTGAAAACCTCATTCATCGTCTCCGCCTCATAAAGCCGTCCACCCAGCATAACATGCTCGACCTTATCCGTATTGCGGATATCGTCGAGTGGATTATCTGACAGGATGACCAGATCGGCGAGTTTGCCTTCTTCGAGCGTGCCGAGGTCTTTGTCGAAACCCAGATGACGGGCAGGTTCGGTTGTCGCCGTCATGAGGGCCTGTAGATTGCTCATCCCGCCGCGCGCAAAGCTCCACATTTCCCAATGAGAGGCGAGGCCTTCGCGCTGTCCATGGCCGCCGATTGAAACGGGGACACCCGCTTCCATCAATTGCTTGGCACCTGCACCGGCCTCATCATCGGCATAGTCCTCTTCAGGAACCATCTGACGGCGAACGGCACGCGCTTGCAGCATTTGTGGCGGTACGTGTTTAGACAGGATTGGATGCTCCCATACATTGGCTTCTTGATAATAAAAGTCCTCACCGCGTACGCCGCCATATGTGACAGAAAGGGTCGGTGTATAGGCGACTTCTGACTGGCCAAACATTTGGATGACATCATCGTAAATGGCGGAGACAGGCAGGTTATGTTCAAGGGATGAATTTCCGTCTGCAACCAAGCTCATATCCATATGATAAAGTGATCCGCCTTCAGCCGCGACAATGACGTTGTTATCATGGCTGGCTTTCACAACCTGTTGGCGTTGAT
>CAYZGF010000249.1:0-3423 GCA_964477595.1 uncultured Algimonas sp. | reverse complement strand
ATGGTTACGTGCAGAAGCCGCTAAGAGACGCGGTCAAATAGCGCGACATTAAAACTAAACTCATCTTTTGGACCCTTTTTTGTCCCGTCTTGCTGTATAAGCTTCCAGATATTCGGGTTTATCTCCGGAAAGACTGCGTCACCCTCAACCTCTGCGTCCACCCGCGTCACGTAAAGCCTATCACATCGCGGCAAAAGGGTTTCATATAATTGCGCCCCGCCGATCAACATGACTTCGTCAACGCCTGCGGCACCCGCCAGCTCATAGCCATGACCAATCATGGAATACATATCTGTGAACACCGATGCGCCTGTCGCAACATAATCCGCATTACGTGTCAGAACCAAGTTTGGCCGCCCGGGCAATGGGAATGGCAGGCTCTCCCATGTTTTCCGTCCCATCAAACAGGGCTTCCCCAAAGTGACGCGTTTAAAATGCTTCAGGTCAGAGGGCAGACGCCACGGCAAATCGCCTTCCCGGCCGATAACCCGATTTCGGTCCATGGCGACAATGGCGCATAATTTAGGATTCGTAGACATGGGCGCGGGCCTAGCCTAAACGCCAACACTATGTCGACCTTAACTCGAAAATCCCGCTGGCGTTTTGGCCTGCCCATGATGACGCTGGTTTATGTGGCGCTCATCCCTTTTATCAATTGGTCCTTTACTTGGGCGCCGATGTGGGAAGTTTTGCCGGGTTGGGCGTTTAACCCCGTTACCATTGTCACGGGATTAGTCCTTGTCGTGCGAGACTTCGCCCAGCGGGAGGTCGGGCATTATGTCTTGATCGCCATGGCGATTGCACTTGTTCTGACCGCCATTGCTGCAGGCCCTGAATTAGCGCTGGCCAGTGGAGGCGCCTTTGCCATTGCCGAAATGGTGGATTGGGCGCTCTTCACCTTTACGAAATATAAGCTCTCGACGCGGGTCTTGCTCTCATCGGCGATTGCTGCGCCGCTGGACACGACAATCTTCTTATATGGCGCGGAGATGATAAGGCCCGATCAATTGACCGGGCCAAACATCACGATGAGCATTATCGGCAAAATGCTGGGGGCCGTCGTTATTTGGTGGATTGTGCGCAGCCGTTTCGAAGAGAAAGCCGCGAACGAAAATTAATCGTTATTCGTCAAACAACTCCAAAGTCCCGGCCGTCATTGCCTGAACACCCAGTTTCAAAGACGCTTCCGGTTTAGGCGCGAAAAAGGGTGAGTGGTTACCGGGCGGCAATTCCCCTTTCCCGTCCATCGCTGCTTTAAACGCTTTCGGATCCGCGCCACCTGTCCAGAAAATCAGCGTTTTGATATCTCTGTCAGCGCGGTGGAAACGCGAGAAATCCTCGCCGCCCATACTCGGGGGCTGGGTGATAACTTTCTCTTCGCCAATAGAGTCTCCAACCGCGGCCATGACTCGTTCCGTCATTTCCGGATCATTAAAGGTCGAAGGTGTGTAATCACTTTGGATTGTTATCTCCGGCATCAGCTCTTCCGGTATTCCGGCGGAAAGCGCTTGCGACATCGTAATGCGCTCAATCCCGTCCAGCAGCGTTTTGCGAACCTCATCATCATAGGACCGGACAGTCAGCTGTAATTTCGCTTCATCCGGGATGATATTATGGACAAAACCGGCCTGAAAACTCCCTACCGTGACGACGCCCGCATCCAATGGATTGACCTCACGCGAAACCAAAGTTTGCAGGGCATTGACGATCTGCGCACCGAGCACGATTGGGTCCTTGCCCATATGCGGAGCAGAGCCATGCGCGCCGACGCCATTGATGGTGATGTCCACGCTGTCCACATTGGCGAGGGCGTAACCGGAGGTGTAACTAATCACACCAGCAGGCGCCCAGCCAGATGTATGCGTGGCGAGAACATAATCCGGTTTCGGGAAATTCTCGAACAGCCCGTCTTCCAACATTGCCATCGCGCCGAGGCCCAATTCCTCAGCAGGCTGCCCGATCAGGACGAGCGTGCCCGACCACTCATCTTTGCGTTCGACCAATTGGCGGGCAGCCCCGATGAGAATGGCGACATGGCTGTCATGGGCGCAGGCATGCATGACCGGCACGTCTTCACCGCGATAGCTTTGGGACATAACTTTGGATTCGTAAGGCAGCCCCGTTTTCTCCTCTAATGGCAGAGCATCCATATCGGCGCGCAACATCACGGTTGGGCCGTCACCATTTTTCATCACGGCCACGACGCCATAACCGCCAACATCTTCGTAGACTGTGCCGACATCGCCTTTGATTTTTTCTTTCACCCAATCATCGCCAACGCGCTCTGTCACCTCAAAGCCCAGATCAGAAAGCTCCTTCGCCAACATGGCAGAGGTGTTTTTCTCTTTCAGCGCCAGTTCCGGGTTTTCATGAAGGTCTTTATAAATGTCGAAAACATAGTCGTAATCACCGGCAACGGATTTCGTTAAGTCAGCATCAGCCGCAAATGCGGGTGCGGCGAAGGCGGTTAAAAGCGCGGCGGTTGCAAGAAATTTGGTCATGTGAGTCTCCTAGTCATCTTTTAGGTGACCCAGAAACCAAAGCGAGGCAAGAGCCAGCTCTATTTTGTGAAGTGAAACTATGTCCGACTTACCGCCCTGCCCTGAATGTTCCGGCGTCTACACCTATGAAGACGGCGCCCTCATGGTCTGCCCCGAATGCGCGCATGAATGGAGTACAAACCCGGAGTTTTCAACGGAACGCGTTTACAAAGATGCGAATGGCAATGTGCTCGAAGAAGGCGATATGGTCACCATCATCAAAGACTTGAAAGTCAAAGGCACGTCAAAAGTCGCAAAGGTCGGAACGAAGGTGAAGATCAACCGCCTGATGGACGAGGATCATGATATTGATTGCAAGATTGATGGCATTGGTGCGATGAAATTGAAGACTATGTTTGTGAAGAAGGCCTGACGCAGGATTTATTCTGCACACAGCGAACTCCAATCTACAAAACACGTCACACCGACATGGCCGAAGGCCATCCGGTGCCTATTCCCTGAAAGTTCACCAAGGCACGGTCTCATCGCCTTTGAACAATTCAAACCAATCAGGATTGTCTCTCTCAATCAGCTTCACACGCCCCGCCCGAGTCAGCTTTTTCACAAACTTCTCGCGGTCAATCGCGTCTTCTGCAGAGTTATAAATCTCGAAATAAACTAGGCGGGTGATGTTATATTTGGACGTGTGGCTATTGGGGTTCCGCTTCTCTTTATGCTCAATCACTCTCCGAATGAGGTCATTGGTCATCCCGGAATAGATCGACCCATTCTTGTGGCTAGCCATAATGTAGAAATAATAGTTGCGTTCCTGTCGCATTGCATGTTGCCTTGTATTTCATGGAATAGGCACCGGGCGAGCAAGCTCGCGTCGGTGTGACGTAATTAGCTAAACCGCCACTTTCCCAGCAATGTGCGGGTGCGC
>CAYZGF010000248.1:0-3463 GCA_964477595.1 uncultured Algimonas sp. | reverse complement strand
TCCATATCGCAAATCAGAAGGGATTTTTTACGGCCTTCAGCCGGCTGGATGCACACATCGGCAGATAGGTTTAAATCGTTGAGCGTTTTCTGAACTGTGTTTAAGTCGCCGGAATATTTAAACTCAAACGCCTTACCTTGGGAGAGGGTGACTACATTTTTGTCCACGCCCAAAGCCTGCATGATGGCCGTCAAATTATCGGCACTCGCCTTTTCGAGAACAATTGTTGCAATATTTGCAGTCGTCATGGCGTCTTACCTTAGCCGAGAATCGAGGGTCCGGTTCTCAATTCCGGCCTAATGCCGCGTTGTTGGTGAAGGGTCAAACAAGATGTGGTTTTGAGACACGAACTTTATCCTGATTTCAAACACACAATGGCAGGATCAATCTTCATTCATTTCAACCGCTTATAAAAAACCATAGAAACTCCGTCCTCACTTTGGGTTTTATGCCCCATATTTAACTCGTTCTTTCAAACTTAGGACAGGCATTCGTACGTAGTCTGCTGGTTTGAAGGACGGTGTGCCTAGATACAATTTGTAGCGAAAATGTATTGGGGCCGGATTTCGAGAGCTGCACCTCCTGAAACGGGGGCATTCCAGTACGGCCGTTTTCTGTAAGCACCGCCGCGTGACGGAAGTTGCGTAAACAAAGATGAAAGACCTACCCTTGGCAAGCCATCGCGGCCTGCGCCACGCGGACAGTCCTAATTAATTCAGCCACAGCTGTCCCCTCGTTGGGCGGCCAATACTTTCGCATGCTTCCAACAAAATACCGACGCTCCGCGCGTCAATACTTTATTAAGGACAACAACATCCCGATTAAAAGGTCTTCATGTCTAGCCCATAGCTCTTGCGCAAATCCATCGAGTCTGCGTTAGTTATAACATTGCGATAGTTGCCCTATCGCAGCCCCCAACATTATCCGCCCACGGAGACCGCTTTGCGCCCATTTCTCAACACCCTCATTCCGACTTTGACACTTCTTATCGCGTCCACATTGCCGCTCACTGCGGCGGCGCAAACCAATTCCGCTATCAGTTACGATGCTTCGCGGAACGTCTTCACAATGGCCCCGACCATTCAAAAAGTAACGCCGGGTGTTGTATCCATCTCCACCGTCGAGTCAGAGGAGCTTGATGGTAGTACGATTGGCGGAATAGGGTCAGGTGTTATCATTGACGCGCAAGCTGGCCTCATCCTGACCAATGATCATGTGATCAAAGGGGCGCAATCCATAACGGTTATCCTGTCCGACAAACGACGCTATGCCGCGACAATCCGCGGGCAAGACCCAGAAACGGATTTGGCCTTATTGGAAATTCCGGGATCACGCTTAACCGCTTTGCCGGTTTCATATTCGGATGATGTACAAGTCGGAGATATTGTCATCGCAGTAGGAAATCCTTTCGGGCTGTCCCATAGCGTCAGTACCGGAATTGTTTCTGCCATTGGCCGCACGGATGATAATCCGCTCGGTTATTCCGACCTCATTCAAACGGATGCTGCGATTAATCCGGGAAATTCGGGTGGGGCGCTTGTCAATTCTGCGGGCGAGCTTATCGGGATTAATTCGGCCATCGTTGCCAAAGACCGCGGGTCCAGCGGGATTGGGTTTGCTATTCCTGCCCACACATTCCGTGCCGTTGCTGCACAATTAGAGGATTATGGACAGGTGACACGTGGATCGCTGGGCGTGATGATTTCCCCCGTAACGCAAGATGCACAAGCCCGATTGAATGTGCCTGATCTCTATGGTGCGCATATTGTGGAGGTGACGCAAAATGGCGCCGCGTTCGAAGCCGGATTACAGGTCGATGATATTGTGACGTGGTTTGATGGACGTCAGATTGGGAACAGCTCAGACCTGCGCTACGCCCTAGGCCTTGTCCGGCCTCATACGGTGTCGCAAATCACCTATATTCGGGGCGGGGTGACATCCGAAGTTGATGTTGTCATTCGGGAGAAAGGCTATCTAAAAACGGCAGAAGCGGAGTTCACGATTGAGAATGCTTCGATCAATTAGACTAAGATTTTTGCGCTAAAACGGCGTCACATATATCAATTGCGGCGTGTAAGACGTCCGCAATGCCCATGCCCGTCGTGTCGAGCAAATGCGCATCCGCCGCGGGTTTCAGCGGCGCTGTTGCGCGTGTACTATCGCGCGTATCGCGCTCGATCAGCTGCGCCAGAACATCGTCTACGGAGAGCGTTTCGCCGTAACCTGTCAGCTCCGCATGGCGGCGTTTGGCACGCTCTTCTTGGCTGGCCGTGACGTATAGTTTCACATCTGCATCCGGGCAAATCACGGTGCCAATATCGCGTCCGTCCAACACGCCGCCTTTTGCTGCAAAATTCCGTTGGAACTCAAATAAAGCTGTACGGACATCGGGATGCACAGAGACTTTCGATGCGGCCGCGCCGATAGGTCCGGATTTCAGAACGGGATCGGACAGATCGTCTGCGGAAATGGACTTCGCCGCGCGTGCGCCGTCATCGGAACGCTCAACATCGCCGCCCGCATCTAAAACAGCCTTTGCTGTGGCGCGATATAATTTGCCCGTGTCGAGATATGGCAGGCCATAATGCGACGCGAGACCTTTACCAAGCGTGCCCTTACCGGACGCAAATGTGCCGTCTATCGCGATAACGGTCATGACATATCCGCTCCCAAACCGTTCATCAGCTCAAAGAATGTCGGGAAGCTGGTCGCGATCATGGACGCATCATCAATGATGACAGGCGTATTCGCAACACATCCTAAAATGAGGGCGCTCATCGCGATGCGGTGATCGTGATGCGTCGTGACCGTACCGCCCCCGGTTACGGTTCCGCCTGTAACTTTGAGGCCATTTTCCAGTTCCTCAACCTGCACGCCATTTGCACTGAGAAGATTGGCCGTTGCCGTGATGCGGTCACTCTCTTTGACCCGCAGCTCGCCAATATCATCCATAATTGTTGTTCCATTGGCGACAGAAGCCGCGACAGCCAAAATCGGATACTCATCGATCATGGAGGCGGCGCGTTCCGGCGGAACGGTGATGGCTTGCAGTTTGGAATATTTGACATGGATGTCCGCGATCACTTCACCGCCGGACTTCCGAAAATTATCGGCCTGAACATGACCGCCCATTTCTGTGAGGCAGTCAAACAATCCCGTTCGGGTCGGGTTCATCATGACATTTTCAACAATGATATCTGACCCCGGCGTGATTAAAGCCGCTACAATAGGAAAGGCGGCTGAAGACGGATCCCCCGGCACATTGATTTTTGTGGCTTTCAAAGCGACGGGCCCTTCCAGTTTAATCACATCCGCACCATTTCGCTTGGTCACCTCAACCTTTGCACCAAAGGCCCGCAGCATATTTTCCGTATGATCGCGCGTCGGGATGGGCTCTGTCACGGTCGTAACGCCGTCCGTGTTCACAGCTGCAAGCAGAACGGCAGATTTGACCTGAGCCGAT
>CAYZGF010000247.1:0-3477 GCA_964477595.1 uncultured Algimonas sp. | reverse complement strand
TTAGGCTTAGCTTTCGTGCCTTTGGAAATTTGTTGCCGCAGACCATGGAAATTGGCGAGTGTTTCATTGCGGGTTTCATCCGTGAAGACACGAATATCATCGCCATTTCGTTCCGCTGGCCAAAAGCCAAATACCGCATTCGCAGAAACCCATTTCTCCGCAATCATTTGGTCGAGCATGGCACTCGCATCCGCGAATAGGTCGCGTGCCGCGTCTCCGAAATGCTCATTTTCCAAGATCGCCGGATAGCGGCCCTTTAATTCCCAAGTCGCAAAGAAAGGCGTCCAATCGATGAAATCGCGCAAGTTCTCCAGCGGGTAATCCGTCAACGTTTTCGTGCCGAGAAATGTCGGCTTGGGAGGAGAATAACGCTCCCAATCTGTGGTCCAAGGATTATCCCGCGCTTCTTTCAATGTCAGGCGGGCTTTGGCAGACTGTCCTCGTTGATGCGCCTCACGGGCTTTCGCATATTCAGTTCGCAGTTCCGCGGCATAGTCTGCTTTCCCGTCGCCCAAAAGCTGACCCACCACGCCCACGGCCCGGCTAGCGTCTGTTACGTAAACAGTCGGCCCGGCTTCATAGGCGGGTTCAATTTTCACCGCCGTATGTGTCTTGGATGTCGTTGCCCCACCAATCAAAAGCGGCATCGTAAAGCCACGCTTTTGCATATCCTGCCCGACATAAACCATCTCGTCGAGGCTCGGCGTAATCAGACCGGACAAGCCAATCATATCGACATCATGTTCAATTGCGGCATCCAGGATTTTCTCGCCGGGCACCATGACACCCAAATCAACCACATCATAGCCGTTACATTGGAGGACACCGCCGACAATATTCTTCCCAATATCGTGCACATCACCTTTGACAGTCGCCATCAGGATTTTCCCATTGGACGAACCTGCTGTACCGAGCTCTTCTTTCTCGGCTTCCATAAATGGCATCAAATGCGCGACCGAGGCTTTCATGACGCGGGCGGATTTCACAACTTGCGGCAGGAACATTTTACCAGACCCGAACAAATCTCCGACAACATTCATACCGTCCATCAATGGTCCTTCAATGACGTGAAGCGGGCGGTCAGCGGCTTGGCGGGCTTCTTCAGTATCCGCAACAATATGGTCCGTGATCCCCCGCACCAGAGCATGTTCAAGGCGCTTCTCGACGGGCAGTTTGCGCCACTCATCGTCAACAATTTTCGCCTTGGACTTACCGTCTCCGCGATATTTATCTGCGATATCCAGCAAGCGGTCTGTCGCGTCAGGACGCCGATTGAGGATGACATCCTCTACCCGCTCACGCAGCTCATCCGGGATGTCATCATAAATTGTAAGCTGCCCCGCATTAACGATCGCCATGTCCAGACCCGCCGGAATAGCGTGGTAGAGAAAGACAGAATGCATGGCTTCGCGGACGGGGTTATTGCCTCGAAAGGCAAAGCTGACATTGGACAGTCCGCCGGAAATTCGTGCATGCGGCAGCTTCGCCTTGATACGTTTGCAAGCTTCGAAAAATGCGACTGCGTAATCATTATGCTCTTCGATTCCCGTCGCTACGGCAAAGATATTAGGGTCGAAAATAATATCCTCAGGCGGGAAATTCACCTTTTCCACCAGAAGATTATAGGCCCGTTCACAAATGCGGAATTTGTCATCCGCAGTCTCCGCTTGGCCTTCTTCATCAAAGGCCATCACAACCGTAGCCGCGCCAAGGTCGCGAACTTTGCGGGCATGGGCGAGAAATTCTTCTTCGCCCTCCTTCATCGAAATCGAATTCACGACCGCTTTGCCTTGAACGCACTTCAATCCCGCTTCGAGGACCTCCCATTTGGAGCTATCGATCATAACCGGTACGCGCGAAATATCAGGCTCGCCCGCCATCAACTGCAAGAAGCGCGTCATGGCCGCGACACCATCAATCAGGCCATCATCCATGTTCACATCGATGATCTGAGCGCCGTTCTCGACCTGCTGGCGCGCGACAGACAGGGCCTTTTCATAGTCATTATTGACGATGAGTTTCTTGAAACGCGCAGACCCCGCGACATTTGTCCGCTCGCCGATATTGATAAATTGGGTTGCTGTAGAGGACATCGATTATACCGCAATTTGAAAGGGCTCGAGGCCGGACAAACGCAAAGTCGTTTTCGGTGTCACGGGAACGCGCGGCGCTTGACCGTCTGCTGCCGCAGCTATTGCGGCAATATGGTCCGGGGTGGTTCCGCAACAACCGCCCAGCACGTTCACTGTGCCGCCCTCAATCCAAGGCCGTATTTGCGCAGCCATATCATCGGGGCTTTCATCATACTCACCAAAAGCATTTGGGAGGCCGGCATTGGGAAATGCAATAATGCGCGTTTCACAGACACGGCTCAAGGCTTCGATATGCGGGCGCATTTCGTCTGCGCCGAGCGCACAATTTAATCCTACCGCCCAAGGTTTGGCATGCGCGATTGAGATATAGAACGCTTCCGCCGTTTGTCCGGATAAAGTCCGACCCGATCTGTCCGTAATTGTGCCGGAAATGATAATCGGCTTTTCTGCTCCCAATTTATCAAATGCGAAGCGGCAAGCCGCGATGGCTGCTTTACAATTCAGCGTATCAAAAACCGTTTCGATCAAAATCGCATCCACATATTCGAACATGGCGGTAACTTGTTCAACATAGGCATCCTTGACCTCATCAAAGGTCACATCACGAAAACCCGGGTCCTCGACCTTTGGTGAGATAGAGAGGGTTTTATTCATGGGGCCGACAGAACCCAAAACAGCGCGTGGTTTTTCAGGCGTTTTTTTTGTCCAATCATCCGCTGCCGCTCTCGCCAATTTAGCTGCGGCCAAGGCGA
Source organism: uncultured Algimonas sp. (assembly GCA_964477595.1). Classification (GTDB taxonomy): domain Bacteria; phylum Pseudomonadota; class Alphaproteobacteria; order Caulobacterales; family Maricaulaceae; genus Litorimonas. The sequence continues at coordinate 632 of CAYZGF010000247.1, read as the reverse complement.
TTTCCGGCGCAAGATCAGACATGCCGTAATCATCTTGACTGATAGAAGTCGCATTGAAAGAGTTGGTCTCAATCAGATCAGCCCCCGCCGCGAGGAATGCGTCATGCACAGAACGAACCGCATCTGGTTTTGTTAGCACGAGAAGGTCATTATTCCCTTTTAACGGGCTGGGCCAATCCGCGAAGCGGGCCCCACGAAAATCATCTTCTTCGAGCTGCTTTTTTTGCAGCATCGTGCCCATCGCGCCATCAAGTATTAAGATGCGTTCAGTGCTGGCTGAGGTGATCTGTTCCCATATGGACATAGCGGATTCCTTTTCGAAGGGCGCTCTAACAGAGAGAAAACGAAACGTATATAAAGAAAACGTTATATGTATAAATTCTTACACTTGCGTTTGTCAATTTATGACGCCATAGCGCCGCCGTTGGTCGCCCTTAATTGGGCGCGAACATGGGAATGAGGTTCAAATCCTCAACGGCTCCCGCCGCTGTGAAAGGTGAGGCTTTCGATATGTGCCACTGGGTTATACCGGGAAGGCATCGAAAACCGCTTGAACCTTAAGTCAGAAGACCTGCCAACAAAGTCGCCAGCGCGCGCGGGCGGGATGTACCGATGCGCAATGGGAAGAGCCA
>CAYZGF010000246.1:0-3510 GCA_964477595.1 uncultured Algimonas sp. | reverse complement strand
CTCCGTCACCGCGCCGTCCTCTCTCCCGCAGCAGAGATCGAAGGCCGCACAGCTGATGAAGTCATCACGGCGGTCATCGAACAAACCCAAGCGCCGCGATAAGTGACCGGAAAAAAGCGCTTTAATTGATGAAATTTCGGACCCAGACATATCCAACACGTGCCGCGGTTTTCGCAGCCGCCTTAGGTTTGCCTGTGACGCTATTGCTCGCACTGTTTTTGCCCGATTTGTGGTTGATTGGCGCGGCTTGGGTTGCCGCAATATTAGGTTTGATTGCGTTGGATGTTTTATTATCCACCTCCATCAAACGCATGGAACCTCAAATCGAAGCGCCCGGCTCCGGATATATCGGACATGATTATGATGTGCGTGTCACGACTGAATTTGGTCCCGGCGTTCCGCCACGTGCACCGGAGCAGCGTTTAAGTGTAAATGACCGCCTCTCCGTCTCGCCTGCATTGGCACGCGCCGGTGTCGGTGATGGGGGTATGTTATCGCTATTTGGAATTCGGACGGAGTTGCGAGGAACCGCAGAGTTAGAGCGTCTCTGGACCCGCTGGCAGGGACCGCTTGGCTTAGCTTGGCGGCAACGCATCGACCCGCTTGGGCGCGAAATTCCCGTGACATCTGATACGCAAATGGTCCGCGACACGGCAGCAGAAATATTTACGAAAGATGCCAATATCGGTCAAAAACTCCAACGCCTTCGCGGGGACGGAACAGAATTTGACGGACTGACCGAGTGGTTAGCCGGTATGGATAAACGCTCAATTGATTGGAAACATTCCGCCCGCCACGGCACGCTCCTATCGCGCGAGTTCCGAACAGAGCGCAATCATAATATCGTCTTCGCCTTCGATAGCGGTCACCTGATGGCTGAAGAAGTAGAAAATGTCGAAACAGGCGAAGCCATGACCAAGCTGGACCGTGCGTTAAATGCAGCCCTCCTCATGGCCTTTGTCAGCCTCAAAATCGGCGATAAAGTCGGAATTTACGCATTCGATGAAAAACCTTACCTCTACGCCCCCGCCATCGGCAACACGCGCAGCTTCGCGCAGATTCGGCGCGTTTCCGCCCGCGTTGATTATTCGACAGCAGAAACCAATTTCACATTGGGCTTGAGCCAGCTCGCACAAAATCTGCAACGCCGTACGCTAATTGTCGTTTTCACCGACTTTGTTGACAGCACCCAAGCCGAGTTAATGGTTGAGAATATGGCGCGACTGCTCAAGCGACACATCGTGATATTTGTCGCCTTCCGAAATACGGCTTTGGATAAGCTTATTCAGCGCGATGCGAAAACCCCGGAAGACGCTGCTGCGAGTGTGATTGGTGACGGATTAATGCGCGAACGTGATATTGTCTTGCGCCGTTTGGAACGGATGGGCGTCAACGTCATCGATGCCGACGCCGAGACTTTAAACATGAAAGTGCTCAACACCTATATGCTCCTCAAGGCTCGCAATGCGATTTAAGGACCTGACATGACCCGCCGGACAATCACCTTGAAATCCAAACGCTTTCGCGAGGAGCGCCAAGAGGTGTGGAAAGAAATGGAGCGGATGCTGCAACGTATTGAGGCGCGCTCTGTTCGGAATTTGACGGATGAGGAAATTATCAAGCTACCGCGGCTTTACCGTTCGACCTTGTCCTCGCTCTCCGTCGCCCGTGCGACGTCGCTAGACCAAAGCGTCGTAAGTTATCTCGAATCCCTCTCCACAAGGGCCTATTACGTTATTTATGGCAGCCAGCAGCGTTTGCGCGACCGGATTTATAATTTCTTTGCCCGCGATTGGCCCTTGGCTGTTCAAGGCGCTTGGAAGGATATCGCGGCCTCAAGTTTTATCTTTGCTCTGGGCATGTTGATCGGTTTCGTCCTCGTATCGAATAATCCCGATTGGTTTTATTCCTTTATGAGTGAGAGCATGGCGAGTGGTCGTACCCCCGCAGCTTCAGAAGAGTATTTGCGTGAAACGATATATGGCTATGAAAAAGAGGATGGAGGCTTAGGCGCATTTGCGGCCTTCCTGTTTTCTAACAATAGTCGGGTATCAATTTTGGCCTTCGCGCTTGGCTTTGCATTTGCCCTGCCGACTGTGGTTCTTTTGCTCTATAACGGGCTTTCCATCGGGGCCTTCATCGCCGTTTTTGCCGGTAAAGATTTAGGGTTCGAAGTTGGTGGATGGTTAGCCATTCACGGAACAACAGAATTATTTGCAATCGCCCTCGCCGGAGGCGGCGGCATCCTAATTGGTCGTGCCGTGGCTTTCCCCGGTGAACTCACACGCATGGAATCCATGCGGGCTAAGGCAGAACAAGCCGCCATCATTCTCGGCGGTGTTATCGTTATGATGTTTGTTGCCGGTTTAATCGAAGGGTTCGGACGACAACTCATTAATAATGATTGGGTTCGTTACGGGATTGGCACATCTATGCTGATCTTCTGGTTGGTCTATTTCTTCCTGCCGCGAAAGGCATTGGACCAATGAGCACGGCAGGTCTTCTCACAGCGGATCAAATTAAACAGGGGCGTCGTCATCTCGTGACGCCCGAGGGCGTGGATTTGCAAATCGAACTCGCAGATGTGGGTGCACGCATTGGGGCCTTTGCCATCGACTTAGTTGTTATCTCGCTGGCATTATTCGCTGCAGCCTTCGCCTTGGGTTCTATGAGCCTTTACAGCGAAGATCTTGCCATCATCATCTTCGTCCTGATCGCATTCCTTTTGCGCAGTTTTTACTTCACCCTGTTTGAGCTCGGGCGTCGGGCCGCGACACCGGGGAAAATGGCTTTGAAAATCCGTGTTGCCGCACGCGGAAAAGCCCGTCTGTCAGCCGCCAGCGTCTTTGCTCGTAATGCTTTACGGGAAATAGGTTTCTTTCTTCCGCTTGGTTTTATTTTTGGTATTGGCGCAGGCGGCGTTGATGGCTGGATGAGTTTACTCGCCTCCATCTGGGCCGGAATTTTTCTTCTCTTTCCTTTATTCAACAAAGACCGTCTTCGGGTCGGAGACCTTGTTGCCGGGACGTGGGTAGTCCGCGCCCCGCGTCCTATGCTCGCGGCGGATCTTGTCACCACGGACAAGCCTGAAAACGAAGCTATCTTTGCGAAATTTGCCTTTACGCCTGCGCAGATTGATACTTACGGCATCAAAGAACTCCATGTTTTGGAAGATGTCTTGCGCGCCCATGACAGTGAAGTTTTAAGGGATGTCGCCAGTCGTATCCGGACCAAAATCGGTTGGGTGTGGGAAGACGGTGAAAGCGACGTCGCATTTCTACGCGCTTATTACGCGGCGCTGCGCGGTCGATTAGAATCCAAAATGCTAATGGGCGTCCGTCGCAAAGACAAATTCGACAAGCGCTAACATTCGATCACATTGACGGCCAAACCACCTTGGCTGGTCTCTTTGTATTTCGAGCTCATATCGAGGCCTGTCTGGCGCATCGTCTCGATGACCTGATCCAAACTGACTTTTCCAACTCCCGTTCCGTGCAAGGCTAAGCGCGC
>CAYZGF010000245.1:0-3517 GCA_964477595.1 uncultured Algimonas sp. | reverse complement strand
CCGGCCAAAATTTTTGGCCAATTGTGAGGCTGAAAAGTTTGGTATTCATTTTCAGCGGGGTCGTTTCCAATGCGCCTTGTAGATGCCCTTTGCGTTGTAAGCGTCGTTCCAATCGTTTCACACTTCTATCCATTGTCGCCAAACGCCAATTGATAAAATTTGCGTTGGAGCCCGTATCCACCAGCACGGGAACGCGCTTTTTTCCAAATACTGTTTCGGCGAAGTGAAGACCAACATTTGATCGCCCCTTGGTTTGACCCTTCAAAGGCATACGACGCCAGCCCGCAAATGCTTTCGATTTTACGGCGTCGCTGGGCAAGAGTGTTGCGGTCATGCTGTCCTTATTAAAAACCGCGACATAATCCGATAAAATATCTGTCCCAAGCAGGCCAATCGACTCATCTGTGACGGCAGGTGTTTCCAATATGGCGACACGTTCCGGCTGAAACTGCTTTCCGCCAATATCAAAATTCAAATCCTGAATAACCGGGCGTCTGCCTACAGAGACCAAGCCACGGATGAGAACCGTTTCACCTCTAGGCGTTAAATCCATGCGTTCGGAATATGTGTCGTAAATAGCGGATACATTTGCGCCCGTGTCCAAAACGAAAGCCTGAGCTTCAGTCTCATTCACTGAAACATCCAATAATATCCGACCGGCAGAAGATATGCGGTAAGGTACTGTTATCGCATCGGGGTGGGTCTCCAACTTCATAGCCGGAGCGACGGCGGTAGTTGAGCATCCCAGGACGCAGGCTAATGAAAACACAATGCCAAGCGGCAGTCGGAACCGTCGTAAAAGCATTAGAGTTGAAAGGCGCTAAGCTGTATCATGAAGATAAGACTATAGCATTTCCCGGCGTTAGGACAGAACTACCCTACCAAACAATATTCGCTTTAATCCGTCGGTCGGGGCATAAAGAAAAGCTCTCCGTCAAGAAGCTGAATCACGCGACTCTCATCACCGGACAGAAAAATCGCCTCAGCAAAATCTGAACGGTCAGATGTTTCAAAACTATCGGAGGCGATCAACATGCCTCCAGGATTATAAATTTCTGATTTCAATCTATTTACGCCATCCCCTGTCGCAACAATGATATTATCTTGCCCATCCAAATGAAAATCTGTCTGGGAAAGATTGAGAGTGAAATTCTGATTTTGATCTTCAATCCTAACACTGTGAAGTTCATCGCCGAAGCCGGTATCTTTGCGAAAAATAAGATTTTCACCCATTCTCGAAAGTTCGAAAATGGCGCCTAATCGGAAGCTTCCACCTTCGATATTCGATAGGCCGAGAGGTTCACCGGAGACAGGTCCCCCAATCAATCCTGACCCTGACAAGCTCACGCAGTCAAATTCGCCGTCCATATTTCCTTCATAAGCTAAGCACGAGACTTTGCCGTTTGGACTAACGCGGATATTTGACGATCCGAAATCGCGCGATAAATCGCTCACGACTGTTTCCGTTTCAACATCAATCACAAGACCGCGCGAGGTAATCAGCAATCCTTGTGATTTTAATCGCGTGAACACGACATCACTGAATGCAATTCCCTCGGATAACCTGATAATATCTATACCCATATCATCAAGATTAACTTTCGCGAATGACCGATCATCATTGCCGGTCAAATCTGCGCCTGCGATAAAGGCATAGCTACCGTCATCGGAGATCAACAAGTCTCCGTTCGGGTCTATATCGACGAAGAGTGTTTCGCCGACCTTTGCGCCAGTAAATACATTGTAAGTAGAAAACTCAGTCGATCTGACAGCGTTGGGTGCTTCCGTCTTCACATATATGTACGGTCTGATTGGGTCTGAGACGATGCTTTCTTTGTCACGGGCTAAACCGAAGTTTTCAGTCAGAATGATATTTGTCGAGACACGGGTTTCGACTGTGCCGCCAACCCAAAGCCCCACTTTAACGATTACATCATTTGGAAAGGACGGATTTGATACAATAACATCTGCGGTCTGCAAACTGTCAGTCGCAAGTCCGCTTGTATCAGCCGTTATCACCAAAGGATCTCCTGCGTTCCCGCTCGCTGTGACAGTGAGCCAACTTTCTGTGACCATCGCACTCCAAGAGACTGGTACATTATCATTATCTGTAATATTAATCTGCTGGCTTAGATCAGAGAGGTTTGAAAGCGCCACGCCCTTTTGCGACACCTCCAAAGTCGGGTCAGAAATAATAGCAAAAACAGGAATCTCCAGCACCTGCTCCGAAATATCATGCGTAACGCTGATCAAACCCTCATTTCGCCCTGAGCTCAAGGTCGATGGATCAATGGTAATGTCCAGAGTTGAACTGCCCGTTCGTCCCAATGTAATCCAGCTTTGTTCTGTGGATGACTGCCATGTTGCAGTTGTGGCTTCTTGATTGCCGGCATTTCTCAATAAGACGGATGTGGACTTTGCGGCGGTTTCATCATCTTCGAAAACAACGTTCACATCTTGCGGATCAGAAAATAGTCCGTCTATTGAATTTGCACGAATTTGTAGCGCCGCTCCCTTGGCATCATCATCCACTGCAAATTCCACAGGAATAAAAGAGGTGGACGCGGTACCGGACCCTTGCGATTCAATCATAAGATCGAGGATTTGCGTCTCGCCAGGTGCCAATGTTCCTGATGACGGGTCAAATGTGACACGGTCTTCACCAACAACGCCAGAGTTCAATCGTTCCCAATTAATCACTTCACCGGTACGCAAGCCGCTTGCGCTTAAAGTCACGGTTTCAGTTAAAGGCCTGGACCTCGGCGTCGATGACACCGTGATTTCACCGCGGTCAACGCGAAGGAGTTTCCCTTCTTCGAGGTCAAATGTGATATTCATGTCGATCGTATCAATTACCTCATCGGCAGCCGTAGCGGACACAACACGCAAGGGCGTCGTATATGTCCTGAAGGGAATATCATTAGTCACAATACTGAGCGTCAAGGTTGAGGACGCAACCGTGCCTTCAATCGCTATACCGAGCCAATCAGGCGGCGTCACGCCCGGTGCGAAACCAGCTATCACTTGCGCAACATTGCTACCGGATGCGGTCACCGAAATGTCCTGAGAGCCCGGTAAAGGCTGATATTGGCGAGACTCGAACGAAACTGATGTCGTACTGACTTGCAGTGATGTGGTCTCTCCACCACCGCCTGACGGAGGTGGTGTAACAACCCCACCGCTGCTGCTGCCACCACCACCACAAGCTGAGAGAAAAATTATTGCAGCCATGAAGGCAATAACTTTAAGGCGGTTTAGCATATCTCGTTCCCCTGTTTTCAACGTTGCTAGCAGCAATGCCGAAGAACGCAATCATACGTTTGCAATTTCACAAGCCGCATTTTAGCACTAACTAAAAAAAACAACCGCCCGACTCTACTGCACGAGACGGCTGGCTCAAGTCTTTATTAGCAGAACTTCCGAAACAATAGCCGAGGCGCCACCCAATTGATCCACTCCATAATTCAGGATGGATAAATAAGGGCGCTTCACTGCATTTGACGCCCCGCGTCAAATG
>CAYZGF010000244.1:0-3584 GCA_964477595.1 uncultured Algimonas sp. | reverse complement strand
CCTTCGCCGCCCCGTAATTTGTCTGGCCAAAGTTACCATACATGCCGGAGGAGCTCGTCGTCATGACGATACGGCCATAGCCATTGGCTTTCATGTGGTTCCAGACCGCTTTGGTACAGATGGCCGAACCTTTCAGATGGACCGCAACAACCAAATCCCAATCGGACATTTCCATTTTGGAGAAGGACTTGTCGCGCAAAATACCAGCATTATTGACCAGAATATCGATCTTACCCCATTTTGCGATAGCTTCATCCACCATCGCTTGGACTTCTTCTTCATTTGTGACGTTTGCGCCATTCGCGATAGCTTCGCCGCCCGCCGCGATGATTTCAGCGACAACATTATCCGCCATAGTCGCACCGCCGCCCGTTCCATCAACGGAGCCGCCAAGATCATTGACGACAACTTTCACGCCGCGCGCTGCAAGCGCAAGGGCATGGGAACGACCAAGGCCGCCGCCCGCGCCTGTGACGATGGCAACGCGGTTTTCAAATTCTACTGATGACATTTCAGCATCCTATTATTCACTTTTTCAATAATTCTAATACGCACAACCGCGCACTTAAGTGCGCGGCGCTTCACTAAATTTGATTATCAATCAAATTTTTGGGCGAGCCCAATCGTTACGCGACTTCAAACAACCCAGCCGCGCCCATTCCGCCACCAATACACATAGTGCTGACAACATATTTTGCGCCGCGTCGCTTGCCTTCGATCAGGGCATGCGCGGACATACGTGCACCGGACATACCGTAAGGATGCCCCACGGAAATCGCGCCGCCATTGACGTTTAGTTTTTCCATCGGAATGCCGAGCTTGTCCGCACAATAGAGAACTTGGACCGCGAAGGCCTCATTCAGCTCCCACAAATCAATATCATCCATTTTCAAACCATGTTGCGCGAGGAGCTTTGGCACCGCGTAGATTGGACCGATGCCCATCTCATCCGGTTCCAAACCCGCAACGGCCATACCGCGATAATATCCGAGCGGGGACAGACCGCGCTGCTCCGCTGTCTTGGCGTCCATAAGAACGGAAACAGACGCGCCGTCAGAAAGCTGTGACGCATTACCCGCGGTGATTGTCTTATCAGGACCGAGCACAGGCTTCAGGCCGTTCAAGCCTTCGATATTGGTACCCGGGCGGTTACCTTCATCTTTTTCCAGTGTAACAACATGTTCGGAAATTTCTTTCGTTTCCTTGTCCATGACTTTCATCGTGGATTCGAGCGGGACGATTTCGTCGTCAAAGGCACCGGCTTGCTGCGCGGCATGTGTGCGCTGCTGGCTCATCAATGCATATTCATCCATGCGGTCGCGGGAGACATTGTAACGCGAGGCGACGACCTCAGCCGTTTGAAGCATTGGCATATAAGCATCAGGGTGTTTCGCGATGACTTGCGGATCAGGCGCGACGCGCATTTCCGGTGTTTGAACCATGGAGATGCTGTCCACACCGCCGCCAATGACAATGTCGGCTTCGCCGCACATAATCTTACGGGCTGCGATACCGATTGCGACCATGCCGGATGAGCACTGACGGTCAACGCTCATGGCGGGCACTGTAACTGGGAGGTTAGACGCGAGGACCGCATTCCGGCCAACAGTAACCTGAACACCCTGTTGTAGGGCGCAGCCCATCACGACATCCGCGACCTCTGCGCCATCAATACCTGCGCGGCTAACCGCATGGTCAATACAATGACCGGCAAGTGTCGGGGAAGGTGTGGCGTTGAAAGCGCCGCGATAGGCGCGGCCAATGGGTGTACGGGCAGTTGAAACGAGGACGGCTTCTCTCATGAGGGACTCTCCAGAAAAAATGAATGTCATTCAGCTATGTCTATTGCGACGGCGCGTCAAATGACGTTTATGCATAGCGTTATGCATAACTTACCACATACGACAAAGATACAGACAGAGCAGCAAGAGGGCTGGCTAACCATCTGGCTGGATAGTCCAAAGAATAAGAACGCCATTGGCGATGAGATGATTGCGGATTTGATGGCGGTTATGGACGCCGTCCGCGATGAAAGGGCCATTCGCGGCATTACTTTACGTGGTAAGAATGGCCTGTTTTGCTCCGGTGGGGACCTGAAAAGCTTCAACGCGATGCAGGCCCCGGGGGTTAGCCATGCTGATGTCGCAAAAATGAACCGCGGCATTGGCGATGTCTTCATTGCCCTGAACGAAATGCCGCAAGTCGTAATCTGTCTCGTCGAGGGCGCAGCGATTGCCGGCGGCTTGGGCATGATGTGTTGCGGTGATGTGATCATCGGGACAGAGGATGCAAAGTTCTCACTGACAGAGACCATGCTCGGCATCCCGCCGGCACAGATCGCGCCTTTCGTGGTGGCCCGTGTCGGCCTTCCCACGGCACGCCGCATCATGCTGACAGGTGCGCGCTTCACGGGAATTGACGCCGCGAAATATGGACTGCTGGATGAAACCGCCGTCGATGTGGAGGACCTTGAAGAGATCGAAGCCAAGATCAAACGCGGCGTTCTGCGCTGTGGCCCCGGCGCGATTGCGGCGACGAAACACCTCATTCTTTCATCCAGAGATAAGTCCGGCACGGAAATGATGGATCACGCTGCGGATGTATTTGCCGACTGCATGCTGTCTGACGAGGGCAAGGAAGGTATTTCCAGCTTCGTCGAAAAACGTAAACCTAATTGGAGCCCCTCATGAAAGCCTTACGCGTTCACCAATTCCAAGATTACCACAAACACGCCGTAGAGGACGTGGAGCCGTCCCCGATGAAGGACGGACATGTTCGCATTGCTCTGAAAGCCGCTGGTGTGAATTTTCCTGATATCTTGATTTCCGAAGGTAAATATCAAGCACAACCGCCCTTTCCTTTTATTCCGGGCGGTGAAGCCGCTGGCATCGTGACCGAGGTCGCAGATGATGTGAAACATTTGAAAGTCGGCGACCGCGTGTCCTATCTCGGCCAAGTCGGCGCCTTTGCAACAGAAGTCGTTGCCCCCGTTCAGGTCGTTGGCCCGATTGGCGATATGCCCTTCGATATCGCGGCGGGATTGGTCCTCGTTTACGGCACATCCTATTACGGGTTGAAACAACGCGCGCAGCTTCAACCAGGCGAAACACTCGTCGTTCTCGGCGCGGCTGGGGGTGTTGGCCTCGCCGCTGTTGAACTCGGCAAAGCCATGGGTGCGCGGGTGATTGCTTGCGCCAGCACGGATGAAAAACTCGCTGTCTGTAAAGAACATGGCGCGGATGAAGGCATCAACTATTCCGGTGATATGGATTTGAAAAAAGCGATCAAAGAGCTTGGCGGCGCAGACGTGCTTTACGATCCGGTCGGGGATAAATTCGCCGAACCTTGCGTCCGTGCCATGAATTGGGGCGGACGCTATCTGGTTATCGGCTTTGCAGCAGGCGATATTCCGCGCATTCCGCTCAATCTCGCGCTTCTAAAGAGCATTGATATTCGCGGCGTATTTTGGGGGGCCTGGCCACAGCGCGATCCAAAGGACCACATGAATAATCTCAAAGAGATTGGCGAAATGCTACAAACGGGTAAAATCAAACCCCGCATCAGTAACCACTATCCGTTGGAGA
>CAYZGF010000243.1:0-3626 GCA_964477595.1 uncultured Algimonas sp. | reverse complement strand
GGTGATTGACGGTTTCGCGCATTTTTTCCAATTTCGAATGAACTTGAAAACCGGGGGTGATCAGCTCGGCCCAATCATAATCACCGGCATCTAATTTAGCCTCAAAATCCGTGTCATCAGCAGCGCTGCGCCAGACCGCATGCTCTCCGACAGTCTCAAAGACAAAGCTGGTCTCGACATCTTTATCATCAAACCGGATTTGGATCGGACCACCATGTGGCGAGGTGAATGTCAATGTCTGGCCCGCCGCCAAGGGCATATCTTGGCTGGAAAGATGTTTGGGGCGCGAATAGCTATTGGCATCAAATTCATGGGTTGCGCCGGAGCGCAATAAATTCACGCGGATATGCGTCTTCACATCGGAACTATCCGTCCGGCGAACCCGAACAGTTTGTCCTGGAATGGCATACACACCTGCGGCGGAATAATGCTGCCTCGCGGTGAGGGACACGGATTTATTTAACGCCGTGACATGGGAGAAATCAGAGCGCGAGAAATTCCCCATATCCGCTTGAACCGGGGCAACACTGCGCGCCGTATGCACAATATGATCGGCGAAGAGAGAGCGTAAAAAAGCCCCTTGATCCGTAGTGATCTTATCCATCGGATAAGTTACATCTTGTCTGAATTTATCCGCCAATAGGACGAGCGCTTTATCCCGGCGTTGCCCCCTTTGCGAAAATATATCCGTGGCGCTTTTATCGAAACTGTCAAAGCGTGTTTTCAAGCTTTGGAAGACCGGCAAGACATCCGTGGTATAACCGTGATCACTCGGGCAGGATTTGTCTTCACAGGCGGAGAAATCAAAACTGAATGCATTCGTGTTCAGACGGGTTAACAGATCTTCCAAATCCGTATCAGCTTGTGTTTTCTCACCAACAGCCTGCGTGCCGTCAAAATTTTCCAGCGACAGGTTCCGCCAATAATTATCTCCGACATAATTCGCGCCCAAAAGCGGCAGGAGCTCCCCGCCCAATTCCGTCAGCCCGCCATCATGATGCATGTAAAGCACCGGAATGCCGGCATCCAATCCGGCTTGGACTGTCTCGCTCACACTCTCCACCTCTCCGGTCTGACTTATAATCAAAACATCGGGAAGATCATTTAAACAACCGCGCAACGCCGTTCCGTTACAGCTTTCCGCCTCATTATATGTGACCCGGCCTGCATACGCGCTATCCAGCCAGTCCCGCACAGCAATCTGATCCGGGAAATAATAAGACTGAGACATCTGCGCGATCACAACATTTAAATCACCACTGTCCAGATCATCACGCTCCGTCAGCCACGCCAAGCCGTTTTTCAGAAAGCCCGTCATGCCCTCTGCCGTCCCGCCGCGATAGGCATTCCGCATGGGATTAGACGCGAAGACCAAATGTCTGGCCGTCGCCGTCTCACCCGCAATTGCGAGAGGATGGCTTTGCACCGTGCGGTCGGAACGCGTCACAGCATTGGACACTAAGAGCGGGACCATATCCGCTTTGGCGGATAAAATCGCCGCGTCATGTGTCGGGTCCCAGCTGATCGCGGACAGCGTCTCGGCAGTGTTATTCAAATCAGCGTCCAGACCAAAAAACGCGGCCCGCACGATATCCGCATCCTCAACAGAGCAAGCAATTTGACCCGAAATATCATCAATTAAGCCGTCCACGCTTACCGTCCCGAGCTGTCCGGTGCGGATAGCTTGATCGACCGTCGCATCCGTTTGCCGGCCGGCACATCCTTTTTCGACGGGCGCAGGGGCCGGAGGCGGTGTTACGCTGGTCGGGGGTGTCGTGGGCGTTGCCCCGCCCCCACCGCCGCCACACCCTATCAGCGCCAGAGCCGACGCCCCGCAAATCAAACGTCTCATCACCGAGGTCGTGAATTTTGTATGGGTCATCATCAAAGCTGTGGCCTTGCTCGTCTGTCAGATTATCGCCACCTTACATCCGGATGCGGCGTATAAAGTTAAACCTACCGCAGTCAGGTGAAAGAAGAGTGTAAGGGACGTGGTTAATGACGCATGAAAAAGAAGGTTGGTCACATATTCAATCCTCCATAACAGCAGAGGGTGAAGGGTACCGGGTGGATATTCCGGCCCATTGGAAACAGGGACGAACCGCCTATGGCGGACTGACGGCGGCGTTAATGTTAGCGGGGGCGCAGACGCGATTTGAGGATCTGCCGCCTTTACGCTCAGCCCTTATAAATTTCGTGGGTCCCGTCACGGACAGCCCGCTTTTGAGCGCACAATTGGAACGCAAAGGCCGCAATGTGACCAGCGTCAGTGCGGGCGCGCATATTGGCGAGCAAGCCGTAGGTCGCGCGGAGTTCTTATTCGGCGCCGCGCGATCATCAGACATCACCGTCGATTGTCCCGCGCCGGAGGCCATAGCACCCGAAGCGGCGGACGCCTTCACACCCGAAGCGGCAAAAGACATGGTCCCGCAATTTTTCCATAATTTCGATACCCGCCTGATCGCGGGCGCGCGACCTATGATGGGTGAGGAAGGTTATATCCGCACCTGGTCCCGGCACAAAGACCCGGCCTCACGCGAGGGTACGGCTGCGCTGCTCTGCCTCGCAGATGTCCTGCCGCCTGCTGCCATGCCGCTCTTGCGGAAATTTGCGCCTGTGAGTTCCATGAGCTGGATATTTAATTTGCTATCAGATGATCCCCAAACAGAGGATGGCTGGTGGCATGTCGAAGCCCGCCTAACCGCAGCGCGCGGCGGCTATTCCAGCCAAGTCATGCGTATCTGGAATACAGACGGCGAATTGGTGGTTGAGGGGATGCAGTCCATTGCGATTTTTGATGGCTAAGGGTGTGGAAAGGCGGAAATATACCCATTGCAGATATCCCGAGTGTCTTACTTGGGCGAATTTAAGACGCTGAGCTAAAGTATAATTGTCCCGAGCCAGTGGGACCGTCGTTCGTCGCTGATTGAATACCTTTTTAAAAGGGCAATCACTGCTTTGAATAGTGGTACTTTACCCGGCGTGCAGTCGCTGGAACACACTGCAAGCCATTGACTGCTTCAGCAACAACGCCGTTAGTTAGTCTTCGTCATTTCGAAGAGCGTGAAATCGGCGACGGACCCTTCGGTCGCTTCCATGTAATCGACGAGGTGCTGATTATTCATATGAGCCCGCCACAATTCGCGTGTTTCCCAATTTTCGTAAAATGTGAAGTGTGTTGGGTTTTCATTGTCCTGATGCAAATCATACTGAATGCAGCCAGCTTCGGCGTGCGTAATCGGGATGAGTTTCATCAGTTCAGCTTTAACAAGGTCTTCTTTGCCTTCTACGGCTGTTGTATGAGCGACAATTGTTAAATTTGGCATGTCGGCCTCCGTTTTTGACATCGTCTTTGGCTTTGAAAATTAATCGGTGAATCCTTCAAGAACGACTTTCCCTTTGGCGCGGCCAGTTTCCAAAAGTTGATGTGCCGTGCGCAAATTCTCCGCATTAATGGGAGTCAGTATTTCGCTCATTGTGGATTTAAGATGCCCCGCATCGATCTCGTCTGCGATGGCACACAGCAATTCATGCTGCTTAATCATGTCGGGTGTCTGATACATCGATCTGGCGAACATAAACTCCCAAATCAAACCCGCTGCTTTTGATTTCAGAGTGTCCATGTC
>CAYZGF010000242.1:0-3630 GCA_964477595.1 uncultured Algimonas sp. | reverse complement strand
TAGGCCGAAGTTGGAACAGAACTATATTCGCCTACCGCTGAGCACATAGGACAATACACTTCCTTAAGCGAAAAATTTTCAGTCCACCCATGACGTTTAGCCGAATCCGTTTCCCGATCCACCCAAGCTAAGAATCCGGCATCACCGTCACGGTCTTCATATTCATGGACAATATTCTGAAATTCCGTTGCGCATTTGTCACAATGAGCCTCAAACACAATGTTGATCTGTGTTTGTAATGGCGAGTAGTCGTCCCAACTATCCGGTGCTCCGAGACTCACAATTGCGCCGCGGCCCAGCTTGCGCCTAGCGCTATGGCTGCGCCGACGCCCGCATAGGCAATCGGGCGGAGGGCGTCTCTTTTTCTTGGCTTTGTTTGTGTGGCTCGGTTCGGGGACAAATCCACTTCACCATCTGCCCAGGCTTGGGCGAGTTTGGCGATATTGTCTGTCGCTTCGGGGAGGATGGAGAGCGTGCGCCTCGTGCGGCCCAGCCCGTCTAGGAAATCATTTAAATAACGTTCCGGTCCGACCTCGCGACGGACGGCTTTTTCGACAACGGGGCGGGAGGCTTCCCACATGTCGAATTCCGGGTCCAAGCGGCGTGCCACGCCTTCGGCCTGCATCATGGTTTTTTGCAGCAGAATTAATTGGGGTTGTAATTCCATGTCGAAGATTTCTGTGATCTCAAGCAATTGCAAGAGCACTTTGGACATGGACACATCTTCGGCACGTTTGCCGAAAATAGGCTCACCAACGGCGCGTAAGGCCGAGGCGAATTCTTCTACGCTGTGATTGGGCGGGACATAGCCAATATCGAAATGGACTTGCGCAATTTTGTAATAATCCCGTTGGAGGAAACCGTAGAGCGTATCGATCTCAAAGCGTATTTCTTCTTCGCCGAGGCGGCCCAATATCCCGAAATCGAGCAGAACTAACTGCCCGTCCGCATCCATGATGAGGTTCCCCTCATGCATATCCGCGTGGAACACACCATATTCAAAAGTAGAGGCGAGGAAGGATTGAATGACTTTGGTCGCGAGTGTTTTCTTCTGCGCCTCTGGCAGGGCAAGTATGTCGTCAGATGACAAGGCCGTCCCGTCAATCCATTCGCTGACAAGGACATCTTTGCCGACCAAATCCCAATAGAGATGCGGCACGCGGAACAGGCCTGTATCTTCCGCGATTTCGGCCAGCTCACTTTGCGCGGCGGCCTCGAGACGAAGGTCCAGCTCAAGCATGACGGCACGGCGGGCTTCTGCCACAAAGTCCTTCGGTCGCAAGCGGCGTAGATTTGGCACGGCGCCATGAGCCAGATTTGCGACCATGGCGATTGTATCCATATCGCGGGTCATGCGTGTTGTAATGTTCGGGCGCAGCACTTTCACCGCCACCGTCTCGCCCGTATGCAACACGCCTTTATGGACTTGCGCCACGGAAGCGGCTGCGATGGGCTCTGAAAGGGAGGCAAGGTGTTTGGACCAGGGCGCGGCCCATTCGGCGGCCAACATCTCTTCTGATTTTTTCATGGGGAAGGGCGGGACTTTATCTTTCAGGACAGAGAGGCCACGTGCAAACTCAGGATCAAACATATCCCCTCGTGTGGCGAGAATTTGGCCGAATTTGATATAAGCCGGGCCAAGGTCCTGAAGCGCTCGCGCGAAACGCTCTCCCGCATTACCTTTGCGGTTGCCGAGAGAGAATATCCGGCTGATCGCGCCGATAAAGCGCACGGGCCAAGGCACCATTGGCGCATATTCCGCAGGCACCAACGCATCATGGCGGATTAACACCCATCCGGTCCGCAAGAGGCGCAATAATGTCATCAGGCGTTTCAACATGGGCGGCTTATAGGTGGCAGAAAGGCAGACGCATAGCAGCGATTTCGTCTAACATCCTTGATCAGGCGTCAGACAAATTCCTATCTTTAGAGGCTTACTTTTATTGATTGGGCACGCATAGAGGCGCTAACACGGTCCGATACATCCAATTTGAGAAAAATTGATTTCATATAACCTGCCACTGTGCTGGTCGAAATCCCAAGAATTTGGGCAATTTCACTATTGGATTTTCCGTATGTCAGGAGTTCGATGACCTCGGCCTCCCTCTCGGTCAGATTGATTTGCCTTTGGATTTTTCGGATCATTAAACTAAATTTGACATGGAATGTTTGACAAAGGGCCTGGATCTGATGCGCAAAGTAAAGACCATTTTCTTTCTCAAATAATCGTCCGGCCAAAAACATATATCCATTTCTATTATTCGGTCCAAATAGGGGAATACACAACGCCTCTCCGACCATGTCGAACGCGGCTTTGGGTTGTTCTCTATAATTAGAGTCTACAACGTTTGGGTCATTGATTAAATCTGTTAGCCACATGAATTGGCTGCTCGCCAGGATGGCTTTGAGAGAAGGATTTTGGTCTCGCACCTGAGTGGAACGATAATAGTTTTCAATTTGGTTAGGTAGATTATATCCGTGAAAAGTGTCTCTTGTTCTATAATCTAAGGCACCGACGGCTGGAAAGTGATGATAACTCGCAATATCGACCGGCATTTTATCGGTAAATATCTCAAAGAGTTCTTTTAAGGTCGTAGCAGTGTCGAGGGCGTCAACGACCTCCAGAAATACGGACGCGTTCAAACTTTCTGGGTCACCATCAGGCTCGGGTGTTAAAGAATAGACATTCTTCTTCAAAACACCTTCCTTCCCTGCCCAAGATTTTATGGAATTGATTAGCTCTACATCCTAAGTATATGTGACTAAGTTGAGCGTCCGCAATTCCTTTTTCTTTTTATTCTCTAATTTCCTGTGGGCATAAACTGCGGCATTTGGTACATAGCCACAATTCTTTTCTTGCACGATCAGACACACTAGATGTAGTGCTGTAAGCAGGGGAAAGCGGCATATGTCGCGTTCTGAGCTGTATTTCAGACGCGAAATCTAGCCTTTTCAAGGTTTTGGCGAGACAAAAGGCGGATTTGGTCCGCCAGGTAAAAGAGAATCACGGGAGTGTCACATGGGCAATATTGGGAATTTCGAGAAAACGACCTCAGGGCTTTTGCTCCCGTCGCATTCTTACAAGCCGTTTCGCTATCCTTGGGCGTTCGATTTTTGGCAGAAACAACAGCAGGTTCACTGGATGCCCGAAGAGGTGCCTTTGGGAGAAGATTTGAAAGATTGGTCTATCAATCTGACCGATGTTGAGAAAAACCTGCTGACACAAATTTTCCGTTTTTTCACGCAGTCTGATGTCGAGGTCGGTGCGAATTATATGGAAAATTACATGCCGCTCTTTAAGCCGGTGGAAGTGCGCATGATGCTCGCCTCATTCTCCAATATGGAAACCATCCATATTGCCGCTTATGCCTTACTGCTCGAAACCATCGGGATGCCGGATAGCGAGTTTTCCGCTTTTATGGAATATGAGGAGATGGCGGCGAAACATGACTATCTGGGCAAGTTCGGTGTCGAGACAGAGAAAGATATTCTGACCTCTATGGCCGTGTTTGGCGGTTTTACCGAAGGGCTGCAACTTTTTGCGTCCTTCGCGATGTTGATGAACTTCCCGCGCCTGAACAAAATGAAGGGCATGGGGCAGATTGTAACATGGTCTATCCGCGATGAGAG
>CAYZGF010000241.1:0-3636 GCA_964477595.1 uncultured Algimonas sp. | reverse complement strand
AGTGTCAATATATACGATAAGGTTAGTGATGAAAAAGAAACTATTTATATTACTGAGCGTCCTGGTTTTAGGTGCGATCATTTTTGCTGCGGCCTTGCCTTCAATCTTAAAAGGTCAAGGGCTTCATCCTGACTATGTTGGACCAAGTTATGACCTTTCAGGGCAACGCGCTTTAATCATTAGCACCAGCCACGGCGTACTCAACAAACCCGGCGAAACCAAAGGCAAAAAAACTGGCGTTTTTGGTTCGGAGCTTTCAGTTCCTTATTATGATTTCCAAGACGCAGGTATGGATGTTGATATCGCCAGTATTAAAGGCGGAACTATCCCGATTGATCCCATGTCCTACAAATTCATGATCATTACCGACGCTGACAAACGCTCCCGTAAGGATGACGCTTTCCAATCCAAAGTCACACAATCTCTGAAAATCGACAATGTGGATTTTACTGAGTACGAAGTAATCTTTCTAGCTGGCGGCTGGGGGGCCGCTTATGATCTGGGGCAATCCGATGTGTTGGCCGAAAAAATTAGCGAAGCCTATTATGATAGCGACGCGATCATGGGCGGGGTCTGCCACGGTCCTCTTGGGCTTATTAACGCAAAAGATAAAGATGGAGGACTTCTAATCGCAGGTCGCAAAATGTCTGGCGTGACGGATAAGCAAATCGACGAACTTAAAATCAATTTTACGCCGCTTCATCCTGAAAGCGCCTTACGCGCAGCAGGAGCCAAGTTCGAAGCCAGTACGGCGTCTAAAGATCTTTTTGCGACCCACACAGTGGTGGATGATGAAGGTCGGTTCGTGACCGGACAAAACCAGAATTCTGGCCATGTTACAGCTCATGAAATGATGCGTCTTGTGACGGAACGTTAAAAATGGAACCCAAGCCCTACTACACGCTATATGGTTTCACCATGTCTCCGTTTTCTATGAAAATGCGGAGTTATATGCGATATCGCCGCATACCTTTTATTTGGGTCCCCGGCGAGCGCGCCAGTGAAGTCGCGCAAACGAAAATCCCAACCTACATGGTGCCGGTTCTGGAAACGCCAGATGGAGTTTTCAGTCATGACTCCACCTTGATGATCAACGCATTGGAAGAGTCATATTCCGACCGCAGTACAACACCGGATCATGAAGCCGATGCGTTTCTTGCGGCTCTTATCGAAGATCTCATGGATGAATGGATTTTATGGGCCATGTATGTTCACCGCTGGCGCACGAACGAAGACCGACTGCATAATAGCAGTTGGATTATTTACGAACAGTTCCAAGGCAATACCCATCATTCCGCGTTTGATCAGATGGTGCAATTTTGGGCCAATCGTCAGGTCAAAGGCATGGAGCTACTCGCCGGAAATCCTGAAATTATTGATGAAAGCCTCGATAAATTTCTAACACTCACTGAAGAAGTATTTTCGAAAGGCCTATTTCTGTTTGGCTCTCGGCCGTCACGGGCCGATATCGCCATTTATGGGATACTATCTCAGCTCATCATCGATCCAACTCCGGCAGCGCTTTTACGGGAGGAATTCAATACGACCTATCGATGGGTTACGTTAATGGAAGACCTGAGCGGCATAGACGGCGAATGGACCACGCTTTCCACGGATCCCGACAAGCTGAAAGCTTTCAGAATTCCAGACATACTGAAACTCAGCGGCACCTATCACCTCCCCATGCTAAAGGCCAATGACACAGCCCTGTCCAAAGACGAAAAGTTTTTCACTATCGAGATGGACGGCAAACCTTATAAACGCAAAGCCCATAATCGTCATGACGGATGCCTACCCACTCTTCGTCAACGCTACAAATATCTATCGAATGAAACCAAAGACCTGTTAGACGATCTACTCAAAGACACAGGTTGTTACGACTATCTGGGAGTGAAGGGATAATGCGAAAGGCTTTAAAATGGGGACGGCGGATATTAGGCGTCCTACTCCTCTTATTCATCTGTCTTTTCTGGCTGGCCTATTGCTCACCGCGCCCTGAAAATATGACCGATCCGGTCGTGCTCGCGGGCGACGGGTCTTCGATTGATTATTGCGCCCTGCCCGAACTTAATGGCTCAGGCCTCACCTCCATCGATATTCCCAAAGGCAATACGCCGGGCTGTGCCTATGAACATTTCCCAATGCCCGTCCTCGCGGACTGCACGGAGCCTCTAGTGGATGGCGCGCAGGATATTCGCGGCCTTTGGAAAGCTACTTCCGGGAAAGTGGGTCATGTTGAGCGCATTGAGCAATGCGGTGCGCGCACCGTTATCACGACGTCCGGCATCATCCACGATATGGGTCCTAACAGCACGAGCGGTATCACCTCAAATGACACGGAAGGCTCTGTCAGCTTTGTCACGGGCGGTAAAGACTACTGCATGCGCACAACAGCCAGTTCTACATGGCGAAACGGTAAATTAGAATTTAACGTCTTCGGCTGGGGTCCCGTCGTCGTCAGGCGTTATCGTGACGGGGAGAATGTAATCTGGGAATATGCGGATGGATCAATCACACGGATGGAACGAATTTGTACACTACCGGCGGAGTATAAAACACCCGAGCCGCGCGGCAAACGGCGGAAGTTGTTTTAGCGAAGCCTAATTCGGCCACCAGGCAACTTCATCCTCATGTGCAGGTTCATCCGATAATGTCTTGTCGATCTGGATTGGGCTTTCCATGGAGTATGGATAGAGCGACGGCATTCGTCCCGCTTGGTGTTTTTCAAGGAGAGCTTTGAGCACGGCGAGTTTTTCTGGCTCCGTCTCGGCTAAATTATTTTGCTCTGTCGGATCATCGGTCAAATTGAAAAGCCAGTTTTTATTGCGGCGCCCCTCATGTTGCAGCTTCCAATCGCCCGCCCGAACGACCTGCAGATAACCGCTCTGCCAATAGAGGGCATCGTCTTCACGGGTAAATTTACCATCATCTGCAATCAGGCTTAGCATGTTACGGCCATCGATGGGTACATTCGGCAACTCTGCTCCCGCCGCAGCCGCGAGAGTCGGCATAACGTCAATATGAGCAACAGGCGTATCGATCTTTGTTCCTGCTTTAATTCGGGCAGGCCATTTCACAAACATAGGTGCCTTGATGCCGCCTTCAAACATGGTCAGTTTCCAGCCACGATAAGGCGCATTGATACCGTCTACGCCGATATAGCCGGCCCCGCCATTATCACTAGAGAAGACAATGATGGTATTGTCGGCAAGGCCTTCGTCTTCGAGCTTATCCATGACGCGGCCAACGGAACGGTCAACCGCGCGCAGCATGCCGCCATAGACTTTCAGACGATGCGAGGCCCCTTCGCCGACTTGCTTTGACACGGCCTCATAATCCTCTTTTGTCGTTTGCAGCGGCGTATGCACACCCCAATGCGCAAGGTATAAAAAGAAGGGGCGGTTTCTATTCGCCTCAATCACTTTCAGGCTCTCATCCGTCCAATAATCGGTTAAATACCCACCGGGACGAAAGGGCTCGCCGCCGTTGAAGCTATTGGCGAAATCTCCACGTGCCCAGAGGAATTTATCAATCGGATCAAAATCAAGCTCCGCATTGACCACATTCGGATCATCTTTCGGCAGGTAATACATGTCATCCATATGCAAGCTTTCATCAAAGCCCTGATTGTGGGCG
>CAYZGF010000240.1:0-3648 GCA_964477595.1 uncultured Algimonas sp. | reverse complement strand
AATGCCTTCATGTGAGGCTTTGTGAGCTAGCCATGGCGGAGTTGTAACATCACCAATAGCGTAGAGACCCGGGACACCCGTAAAACTGAACTCATCAACCTCAATATGACTACGGTCAATTTTCACACCGAGTTTTTCAAGGCCCATATCCTCGGTGTTACCGACAATTCCGATAGCCAGAATGACCCTGTCAAATTGTAGGGTTTCGTCTTTGCCGTCCGTACTGAGAATGGCTGTCACGCCTTTTGAGTCTGTTTTGACCGATTTGACCTGTGTCTTCGTTTTGATTGTGACCCCGCGTTTTTCAAAAGACTTTTGCGCCATTTTCGAAATCTCTTCGTCTTCCGCAGGAAGAATACGATCAACCATTTCAACGACGGTGGTATCCGCGCCGAAAGCGCTGAAAAAGCTCGCAAATTCCATCCCAATTGCGCCGGATCCGATCACCAATAACTTGCCTGGCACAGTGTCAGGAGTCATGGCTTCTCGCGCCGTCCAGATGAATTTTCCATCAGGCTCCAGCCCAGCTTGTGGAATAGTTCTGGCGCGTGCACCACTGGCGAGGATCACATGCTTTGCTGAATAGGCTTTTCCGTCAACATGAACTTTCGGAGCCGCTTTACCTTCGGTCAGCGTCGCGAAACCCGCTATCACCGTGACCTTATTCTTTTTCATCAAATGCTTGATCCCGGCAGAAAGCTGTCCGGCAATATTACGGGAGCGTTTGACAATTTTTGCGAGATCAAAGCTTGGCTTGGCGCTCAATCCGTAATTCTCAGCGTGCTGCATATTATGATAGACTTCAGCAGAGCGTAGAAGCGCCTTAGTCGGGATACATCCCCAATTCAAACATACACCGCCTAGATCGGCTTTCTCTATGATCGCGGTTTTCATACCGAGCTGAGCCGCGCGGATAGCGGTCACATAACCACCGGGACCGGAGCCAATTACGATAACGTCAAAGGATGTTTCGGACATGAATAAATCTCTCGTAAAATATGAGAGCTATATGCCGTAAATGTCGCCCGATTTGAACCTTTAAAACGACATATCTTCTACCCGATTATTGGGATGCGAAGTTTTTACGTTCCTGTTTCGTCGCCATAAGGGCCGTGATGATTTCCAGGCGGATAGGAGCGGAGAGTTCATCAATTTCCAGCTCGTTTAGCACGGCAAATGCGGCCTCTTGCTTTCCGCCTCTCGCCAATCCCGTTCCAATACGCGCTCGGGCTGTATCACGAAGTTCGGGAGTCGATAATTCCTCAACTAAATCGGCGGCCTGAGCCATATCGCCATTATCAATCGCATAATCCACAATTTCCAAGACCGCCTGATTGCGCATGTCCGTGACCATTAGCTTCTTGGCTTCGTCCAAGACTGCATCGTAATCAATGGAGGGTCGATCATTGGAATCGAAACTAAACCGCATAGGCTTACCGTCCATTTTCTTTTTGATGACGCGAATTTCGACATTTTTCTTGCCGTCAACACCAAGTTGTTCTTTCAGCATTTCCACATCAATATCACCATCTAGGTCTAATCCGTCCAAATCCAAGCCTTTGATATCGACTGTTTCGACGCGGTTGTCCTTTGTAACGATATAGGTGCCCTTGGCCTCGTCACGACCGCCTTTACGGAGCTTCGTTTTGATCCGGACCTCTTTTTTCATTCCCTCTTCATCAGAAACATCGCTTTCAGTAACGTCTTCAATCTTAGTGATAGTTCGCGTTTTTGTGGGGGTATTCGTCTCTGTTTCAGGTTCAAGTTCAGGATCTGGCTTGGACTTCTTTAGATATTGGTCGAGCCATTTTGTCTTCGGCTTGTCCTTTGGTGGGTCCATTGCTTCGGCTTCTGCCGCCTCTAAATCCAGAGCGACATCTTCAACACCACCTGCCAATTCGGTCTCTTCAATCCGCACATCTTCACGGACGTCGCTTTCCAACGCATCGGCACCTTCTGTTCCGAAATAGACGATTGATCCGGCGAGGACGGATAAAACACCGCCCGTGAGAATAGCTTTGGTCAACATGGCAAACTCCTTGTTCAGGACGTGTTTACCATAAAATCTGGAGGTGCGCCAACTGCGCTCCCCTGTCAGGCGACTGCCCTACAACATTCCACCTACAACATCATGGTGATAGGAGATTCCACGTAGCGCTTAAACACGCCGAGCCATTCCGCACCCAAAGCGCCGTCAACCACACGGTGATCACAGGTCAATGTCACGGTCATAACCGTTGCAAGGGTGATTTCGCCATCTTTCACAACGGGACGTGGGCCGCCTGCGCCGACGGAGAGAATCATGCCGTGCGGTTCATTGATGATGGAGCCAAAAGACTTGATTCCCATCATGCCAAGATTTGAAATGCTGAACGTGCCGCCCTGATATTCCTGCGGCTTCAATTTCATTTCACGCGCACGACCGGCCAAGTCTTTCATCTCCGTTGAGATTGTTGAAAGACCTTTATTCTCAGCATGCCGAACAATTGGCGTGATCAGGCCACCATCAAGCGCTACAGCCACGGCGACATCTGCGTTTTTGTGATACGCAATTCCGTCCGGCGTGAAGCTGGCATTTGCCGCCGGCACATGTTTCAGCGCCAATGCAGAGGCTCGGATCAACATGTCATTGACGGAGACTTTTACGCCTTCAGGTGCTTGGCCGTTGAGCTCTTTGCGCATGGCGAGAAGTGCGTCGATTTCGCAATCCACAGTAAGTGGGAAGTCAGGTACATTATTGTTAGACTCTGACAAACGTCTTGCGACGACTTTCCGCATACCGGAAAGTGGTTCGAGATCATAAGTACCGGCTTCGACACCCAATTTAGCCAGGTAATCCGCGCCACCGGAACGGACTGCGCCGACTTCGGTCGACGTTGTTTCCGGCGCAGCCGTTTCAGCTTTTGGTGCTGGTTTCTCAGAAGGTGAGAAACCTTCAATATCCGCTTTTACGATACGGCCATTCGGTCCGGAACCGGAGACGTCGGAGAGGTCAATACCTGCGTCTTTTGCAAGGCGTTTTGCAAGGGGCGATGCCTTTATCCGTCCCTCACTCCCTTCACCCCGTTGAACAACGGGGTCCATCACCTTTTCTTTCGTATTAGACGTAGGAGCAGGAGATGGGTTCCGCTTTTCAACGGGATGCTCGGGTGTTTTAGATCCAGCCCCTCCCGCCTTATATCCATCCAATGCGCTCTCATCTTCATCATCTTCCAAGAGAATTGCGATAGGCGCGTTGACTTTCACGCCGTCCGTCCCGCCCGCCACGAGCAGTTTCGCGACAGTGCCTTCTTCGACGGCTTCAACCTCCATTGTCGCCTTATCGGTCTCAATTTCTGCCAAGAGGTCACCGGAAGAGACCGTATCGCCCTCTTTAACGAGCCATTTAGACAGCGTGCCTTCCTCCATAGTCGGGGAAAGCGCGGGCATGAGGATTTCAATGGGCATTGTAATTCTCCGACAATCCCCAAGCACCCTTGGGAAGTTCTTTATTGTTGCTACTATTTTCTAAGACACCGCGCTTTTTAAGCGACTGCGCAGCCCATCTCATCTCATACTGCCAAATGTAAAAAACATCACCAGCACTCTTTATTTCATCGCCATGGTTAAGCCAAATCTCTTTGGCCACGCGCTTGTAATGAGCAGAGT
>CAYZGF010000239.1:3396-3649 GCA_964477595.1 uncultured Algimonas sp. | reverse complement strand
GGTTGCCAAAAGCTCCCCGACAGCACCTGCGCCAAAGGCAATGAATAGGCCAAATACCAACGCTATCGTCCACCATGGCGGGCGTCTCGCCGCGGGCCAGTGCCATAAGAGCATGCCGAGTAGGAAGCACGAGGACAGTCTGAGTAACGGGAGGATGGAGCTCGGGAAATTAGACGTATCCACGATATGCGGCAGACCTAAATAAATGATCGTGATTGCGGCCCACATAATCAATGTTGTTGAAAGGCGTTTT
>CAYZGF010000239.1:3096-3386 GCA_964477595.1 uncultured Algimonas sp. | reverse complement strand
GGGCCATTGAAATCCTCTTCCAGATTTCCAGCAAAAATGCCTCCGGGTGCGCCTTGAGGGTCGCCCATAAGGAGAACTCTAAAAACATAACTCCAAGTCTCGCCGGATACCAAATTACCAATACCCCCAGGCTTTGAAAATATAGGTGCGAAAATTAAACCAAAGGCCAGCATAATTACTATGAGCGCGGGGAAAATGCGTAACAAACGAGAGGTAGCATAAGAGCGTAGATTATTTCGTGTCGCGAGGCTCTTCATAATAAGCAAGCCTGAGAGAACGAAAAACCCGTT
>CAYZGF010000239.1:0-3086 GCA_964477595.1 uncultured Algimonas sp. | reverse complement strand
GCTCATAACCCGTCGTTGTCAGCCAAAAATGCCCCAAGGCCACGAAGCCTGCCAAGACCCACCGGATTGGTGTAAAGTGATTTTTCCCAAAAAGAGGGTCGGGGGTTTTGTCAAGTTGATTAGCTAATGTTGAAACCATGCGTGTGTCCTCCCAAGACACAAGCGGCGCCCGGCATCTGCCGAACGGCGCTTGATATTAGTGGCCGCTATGCTCCATTTTTGTATCTAAACAGTCAGAACCGTCTTTTTCCGTGTTGCAAATTGCCGTGATACGGTAGCTATTATCCCGCCCTTTCTTGACCATGAAACTCACAGGGTCTCCGGATTTGTAAGACGATAGATCGACACTGGACACGATGCCAAAGCCCATTGTCATTGCGCCCATGCCAACTCCTTCGATCTCTTGATGGTCGATTGTGGCCTCTTTTCCATCCGGGCTGATTGAAACAATGACGCCTGTCGTGTGGTCTGTATCACCTGCCATTTTAGTCTCGCCCATCTGCGAGTGGTCCATCTTTGAATGATCCATAGTTACCGAATTGCCTGCCTCATTTGCATTGCCACAGCCTGTCAGAGCCAGTGCTGTAAAAGCGGTTAGAGTGAGCTTATTTAGATATGTCATGCGAGTTCTCCTTTTGGTTTTTCATGTTTTGAAATGATATTTTTGGGCAGGCGACGACCGACCCAAATGTAATAAATTGCGGGTATGACAATGAGAGTGAGCAGCGTCGTGGAAACCATTCCGCCAAGCATTGGCAAAGCAATCCGGCGCATGACATCAGAGCCTAAACCTTCAGTGATGAAAATGGGTGCGAGGCCCGCCATTACGGTTATGACGGTCATAAGTTTTGGGCGAACACGTAGAGCCGCGCCGTGCATTACAGCGTTGCGTAAAGCAGTGCGGGAGGAAGGTTCGTCCTCACGGACTTGCTGATCAATATAGAGCAGCATGACAACCGCAGTCTCAACAGCAATGCCGCCCAGCGCAATAAACCCGACAGCCACGGCTATAGATAGATTATAACCTGCCAGATAGACGGCCCATAAGCCTCCAATGAGGCCAAATGGCAGTGACAGCATGATAATCAGCGTGCGGTCAAGGCGTCCGAAATGAAACATGAGTAACAGAAAAATAAGCCCAATCGTGGCGGGCATCGCAATGTTCAGGCGCTCTTGCGCGGCTGTCAGTTGTTCATATTGTCCTGACCATTCAATGGCATATCCAGCAGGCAAATCAACGTTTTGGGCAACGATGTCTCGCGCTTCGGAAACATAACCGCCTAAGTCCCGTCCGCTGATGTCCACAAAGACCCAACCCGTCAAACGTGCGTTTTCTGAACGGATCATGGGAGGACCTTCGGCGAAGACCATTTCCGCTACCTCCTTTAACGGAATATGCGCGCCATTGGCCGCAGGGATCAGAATGTCATCTAAGTCATCAGCCGTTTCGCGAAAGGCTCGCTCATACCGCAGCATGATATTATAGCGCTCTCGCCCTTGGACAGATTCTGCCAGTGCCATACCGCCAAGAGCTGTCTGTATGACAGATTGGAAAGTCCCCATATCGATTTCGCGGCGCGCCAACTCGGCACGATTAGGCATGATTTCGAG
Organism: uncultured Algimonas sp.; assembly: GCA_964477595.1. Taxonomy (GTDB): domain Bacteria; phylum Pseudomonadota; class Alphaproteobacteria; order Caulobacterales; family Maricaulaceae; genus Litorimonas. The sequence goes on along the minus strand of CAYZGF010000239.1, from coordinate 1,475 downwards.
ATATTTTCCGCCGAGAACGCGGTCAGCGAAAGCAGAGCGCGTGCCTGGGATGTCCGTCACGGTGGCTTCAATCTCTTTGGCAATTGTTTCTATTTGTTCGAGGTCGTCACCCGTCACCTTGATCCCGATGGGCGTGCGGATGCCCGTTGATACCATGTCCATTCGGATTTTGATCGGATAGCCCCAACTATTGACCAGCCCGGGCATTTGAAGTCGCGAATTGAGGTCATCAATAATACCTTCCGATGTCATGCCCGGTCGCCATTCTGACTTGGGTTTAAGCCTAATCCAGCTTTCAATCATGGTGAGCGGAGCGGGGTCGGTGGCTGTGTCCGCCCGGCCGGCTTTGCCAAAAACAGATTCGACCTCCGGGACAGTTTTTATGACCCGATTAGTCTGTCCTAAAATTTCGCGCATCTTGGTGCCGGAAACTCCCGGCAGTGTTGTCGGCATATAGAGCAGCTCGCCTTCATAGAGCGCGGGCATGAACTCTGTGCCAAGTTTTTGCGCAGGTATCGCTACACTTCCCGTCATCAGAATAGCTATAAGAACCGTTATCCACTTAAACCGCAGTGCAGCCCCAAGGATGGGTTTATAAGCCCAAACAAAGAAGCGATTGAGGGGATTGGCAGTTTCAGGGCGCATTTTGCCGCGTAACAGCATCAACATCAGAACCGGGATGAGCGTTACGGCCAGAATAGCGCCAAATGTCATGGCGTAAGTCTTCGTAAAGGCGAGCGGTGAGAACAACCTGTAACTTTCGCCCGTCAAAGCAAAAACAGGTAAGAATGAAACCACAATGATGAGCAATGAGAAGAATAGTCCGGGGCCTACTTCCTGACAGGCCTCTATGATAACGCGCTTGCGTGTTTCAGGGTCCGGTTTATCGCCAAGATCAGAAAGCTTTCGCACCCCGTTTTCAACCATCACAATAGACGCATCGACCATGGCTCCAATTGCGATAGCGATACCCCCAAGAGACATAATGTTCGCAGTGACGCCTTGAGCCGACATAATTGTGAAAGCACCGAGCACACCCAGCGGCAGCGTTATGACCGCTACAAATGCGGCCCTGAAATGCAGGAGAAATATGAAGATGACGAGGGCGACAACTATGCCTTCCTCAATCAACTTGTCTTCAAGATAAGACACCGCGCCTTCAATAAGCGGCGCGCGGTCATAGACCGTTACAATCTCAACGCCTTCCGGTAAGCTTCGTTGTAAATCGGAGAGTTTGTCTTTGACTCTGTCAATCACTTCCAGCGCGTTTTCGCCGTCACGCATGACGACAATACCCGCAACAGTCTCACCTTCGCCGTTCAACTCCACAATACCGCGTCGCAGAGCTGGGCCCTCAATAATGCGGGCAATGTCTGAGAGCAGGACGGGGGTTCCGTCTTGCGCTTTCAGCACAATTTGCTCAAGGTCATTCCGCGAGGTCACATATCCAGACGAGCGAATAACATATTCACTCT
>CAYZGF010000238.1:0-3671 GCA_964477595.1 uncultured Algimonas sp. | reverse complement strand
AAACAAGCCGGAACGTTCTAGATCAGCCCGGATAACCGTCGCGATTTGCGCGCCTAGGTCACGCTCAGACTGCGTCGTTGCCAGAAAATCGGGGATTGCGATTTGAACAGGATCCAAATTCCCTTTGGTAATATCGATTTCCAACTGGGCCTGTGCGGGCAAGCTTAATAAAAGCGTGAGCAGCCAAGCGGCGAGCAGAGAGTAAATTCGCGTGATACGTGTCATAGGGGCAGTCTTTACAATTGCGGGCGCAAATTCAAGATAAGTTCTCGCCAGACGCCATAACGTTCTTCAGGCAGGAAATCATAAGGGGCGCATTTATTGACGGCGGCAATGGCGCCGCGTTCAGCGATATCCCAATATTCATTTCCGGGCGACAGACGTCGCGATGCGGCTTGGTCTATCAAGGTGACGCTTTCCACATACCCCCCAATGACAAGTTTGACATTTAACCGGACCTGCAGATTTTCTGCATCTTTTGCAGCAGCCGGCATGCGCCAGCACTTATACATAGCATTCGCAACAAGATCGGCTTCCGTTGCGGCCAGGCCACTGCCCTCACCCTCTGCCCTGCGCGCTATCTCTTCAAATCGCGCCTGTGCCGTTTCACTTTCCAGCGCAACTTGCTGATTGGCTTCCGGTGCGGTTCTGCGTGTTTTATCTACCAATCCCGCGAGAGCATCCAAATCGAATTCCGGCTCTTTCGGAGCTTGATCAGGGTCAGGGATGTCGATGGGGTCCGTATCATCCGTTATTTCAGGCGTGACTTCCGCTTGCTTTTCAACAGCTTGTTCACGCGGCGGAACTTTCAATTCAGGAGCAACTTCATCCGCATTTTCCATCGGGGTCTGCGAGGTCATAATCTCCGGCTGGTCATCCGGGGCCTCAGTCTTTCTGGGTTTAATTGCCGCCGAGACATTCGTCTCCGGCGCGACGGTCAAAATCTCTACCGGGATAATTTTAGCCTCGCCCAAAGGTCTGGCCTCAGCGGCAAAAAAGGTGAATCCACCAAGGACGCCTATGTGCAAAGCAAGCGATATGGGGAGACCGAATTTAATTACCCGCACTCACAGGATCGGTTACAAGACCTAGGTTTGAAAATCCTGCCGCATTCACACGCGCCATCACTTTCATCACAGACTCATAGTCCGCTTGCCCGTCTCCGCGCAAATAGATGCGTTCATCATAACCATTATTGCTGATCGCGACGAGGCGCGTCGCCACGTCGTCCAAAGCGATCTCCGTCTCTTGGATGAAAATTTCACCCTCAGCATTGACGGTAATCGTGATCGGCTCAGTTTGTGACGGCAGTGACTTTGCATCCGTTTTTGGCAGCTCAATCGGCACACCCACACTGAGGAGCGGCGCAGCGACCATAAAGACGATGAGCAAAACCAACATCACATCAACAAGTGGTGTGACGTTAATATCGGCATTCAGCGACGTTCGCCGATGTCTGCGCCGACCGGAATTACGGCCAACACCGCGTTTGACTGTCGCGCCCATCTCTAGGTGCCTTTGCTCAGCTTGCGGGAGAGGATCGCGGAGAGTTCGTCAGAGTAACCTTCCAAGCGCCCGCCATATTTATCCAGATCGGACGTGAAAATATTGTAGAAAATCAAGGCGGGGATCGCGGCGATCAAACCCAAAGCCGTCGCGAACAAAGCTTCCGCGATGCCCGGGGCAACAACGGAGAGATTCGTGTTCTGGCTGGCCGCAATCGCGCGGAACGCATTCATAATACCCCAGACCGTCCCGAACAGACCGACGAAAACTGACGCAGAGGCCACAGTCGCCAACACCGTCATGCCCCGTTCGGCTTTGGCGAGTTCGCGATTAATAACCAAATTCATGACACTATCGATACGTTCATGGGTCGCATTTGAACGGCCCAACACGCCGGTCGTCGCATTGGCTGTGCGGCTCTCATTATACTCTCGCATTGCGGCCGCGAAAACGCGCGCCATTGGATCGCGTGTGTCAGAGCCTAAAGCTGCGGAGAGTTCGTCTAAAGTTCGACCGGACCAGAATGTGTCCTCAAAGGCGGTGGCCCGACGTTTCAACATCGCAAACATGATAAATTTATCAACGGCGACGACCCACGACCAAATGGAGGCTATGGTCAAAACAATCATGACGGATTTAACAACCCAATCCGCCATCAAAAAAAGCGAAATAAAGGAAAAGTCCCCGCTATGGACGTCAGCCAATGGACTGGCCTGAAATATAACGTCGATCATGTGAATCCTCATTCGGGGTTTAAAAGATTTGAACTGGCGTTAGCGCCCGAGTGCCATAGGAGCCAGTTAAGCGTTTGTAAGCTGTAATAATAAAACCTTAACCCTATCCTTAAACCTTTCACGCAGAATTGCCAAAATTCAGCTAAATTTTGTCGTAATTTAGGCGGAATCGTCACATATGACGGCTCATAACTCGGAGATTATCATGCGTAATACACTTAAAGGCCTATCCGCATTGGCTTTTGCGTCTGCAACATTGACCGCTTGTGCTGTCATACCGGAAGAAGAGCCTGTGGTTGAAACCCCGGTCGTGGTGGAACTTCCTCCGGCTCCGACCTGTTATGAGGTTTCCGCGCTTCAACGCGTCGAAGTTCCGGCTGAAACCAAAACGGTTGCCGCGGTCAGCATGATCGAAAATCCACCCTATGCGCCAATTGAACAACGCACGGAACAGGAAATCGTCATTAAACAAGCCGAAGTCTTTTACGTTCTAACCGATGAAGAGACAGGCGATCAGACGGAAATCACGAATTTCTGCGAAGAAGATGTCGAAGTCGGGCCTGTTGGCCCGGCGGCGGGCGAAGCATTCGGTGCGCCGACTCAAGGCTAAGACCTGCCTAAATTGGTCCCGTTCCGCGCGGGACCGCTGTTCCATATCTCTGTGACCAATAGCGCCCGATATCACGGGCGTTATTTATAAAGCGCGCACCGCGCCAGGTCATGATGCCGCAATTCTCAAATTCAGGGCTGTCTTCTGCCAAAATGAGTGTCGGGCAATTCTGATTTTTATCTCCCAATAGGGCGACAATATCCGCGCGTGGTTTCTGTATTGGCTGATAAATCATCTCAACGCTCTGCTGAATCGCGGGGTAATATGACAGCACACCCCAAATTTCTGCACATTCAGGGCAATATTCGCGGCGGTCGTTATCCGCAAAGCCGGGCGGGAGAAGAAAGAGTGTATCACGGGTCATCAAAAATACTCCGACAGGACGGCGTCCAAGCGGCGGCGGACGAGCGCCGTCAGTTTTTGCAGGCCATAGTGATCAAGTACGGCGCGGAAAATATCTTCCCGTCCCGCAAATTCATCTGCGCTGCGGATTTCCAAGACCAAAGCAGCCAATTCGCTCATCGGGATTTCAGCGAAACCGCGCGGACCCAGATCGCGCAAGGTTACAGGTTTTTGGTCCGGCAAACGCAAAATCCAACCCACACTATCCTCAGGACCGTCCGCTTCGGGATCGGGTTCTCGCTCGACGAGGATATCACCGGATTTCTCAGCCAATATAATCGCCCGCTCAAACTTCCGACGCACAGGCGCAGCGATCTTCATCAATCCCGAAGCCTTCGCATAGGTTTGAAACAGGGACAGCGCCTGCATCGGCGCTTGATATTGCAGGATTTCGGTCAAGCCATGCACAAATTGCGCCT
>CAYZGF010000237.1:0-3687 GCA_964477595.1 uncultured Algimonas sp. | reverse complement strand
TTGAGTTTCACGGTCCCCAAAACAATCAAAACAACATTAAATGTTAGGATAATAAAGAGTGCGGGCAGCCCGCCTAAATTGGACAGCATTTTGACGCCATCAATGCCTGACAGAGCCGTCATAATCCAAGCTGCAAAACCAACCGCCACGGCCCAGATTAATTTAAAGCCAAGTGAGAATTTGCGCGATGACGGCGTAGGTGTGCTGCCATCCGCGCTTTGTTTCAAAGTCAGGTTTGAAATGACATCCAGGTTTGAGTCTGCCGCCGTGACGTAGGAGAGGAAGGAGATAATGATAATAATGAGAGCCAAAACTGACGCGAAGGGCAGGGCGTCCAAAACGGCGTAAAGCACATGTTCCGGCCCCTTATTTTCCAATATCTGGTTAAGCGATTGCGGATCACCGAGCTCTGTCGTGACGGCCAGCCCGCCAAAGATAACCATCCAAATGATAGAGAAACATGCTGGAATGATCAGATTGACGAGAATATAAGACCGAACCGTATAGCCGCGCGCGATCTTCCCCAAAAATAAGGCCGCCAATGGCGCCCAGGCCATCCAATTCGCGAAGTAGAAAACCGTCCAACTGTTCAGCCAGTCCCGATTATCATAGGGCGATAATGTCAGAGAGCGTGGAATGAATTCTACCATATAGCTGATGAAGGCCGCGCCACCCAAAGTCAGAATTTTCCAAGTCGGTCCGGCAATCAGGACAAAGATCATCAGTCCAATAAATATCTTTGTGTTGATGTCCGATAATACGCGAATGCCTTTATGGAGGCCGCTGACAGAGGAGAGAAAAAAGGCTGCGACAATAAAGAGGGCGACAAGCCCGGTCAGCACAGGCCCGGCCGTCATAGGTGATATACGGTCAATGCCACCGGAAATGGACAAGATGCCCGCGCCTAAACTGGCCGACAGACCAAAAGCCAAGGCGAGTAAGGCCAACCCGTCCAGACATTGTGAACCAAGGCGTGGGACGGGACGCCCAATCAAAACCGATATGGGCGAAGAAAGCGAGAACGGCTTTTTGAGGTTATAATAGCACAGCGCGAAGGTCAGTCCCGGTATTGTGTAAATCGCATAGGGCGTGAATGACCAATGCATATAAAGAGACGCGATAGAAAAATTCGCAGCGTCATCCGAGGTGGCGGCATAGGGTAATCCTGCTGGATCATAGAGATGGTAAATGGGTTCAGCCGCTGCCCAGAATAAAATGCCAATCGCGACTGTTGTCGTGAGCGTTATCGCCACCCAATTCCATCGCGAAAGCAGAGGTGTCGCGTCAGACCCGCCAATCTTGATTTTCCCTAAGGGTGATAGCGCGGCCCAGACACAAGTCAGGACAAAGACAAATGACCCGATGGCGAAGACATTGGACAGTTTGGCCAAAATCCAATCATTGATTTGGGTGACGACCAGCAGAAAGCTCTGCGGCGCGATCAGGCTCGCAATGACCAGGATCGCGAAGACAGCCAATGGCATCCAAAAGACGATTTTTCGAATGGAAGCTTTTGCGGGAGAGGGGCTCTCCGTTGCTTGGGTTTGTGTGATCAAAGCCCGACGAGTATTCCCGCCAAGGCGGCGCTCATCAAATTGGCGAGGCTGGCGGCGAAAACCGCTTTCACGCCCATCCGCGCAATATCGGGCATGCGATCCGGGATGAGCGTGCCTAGGCCGCCGAGTAGAATGGCGATTGAGCTGATATTCGCAAAGCCGCAGAGCGCAAATGACAGGACGACGACGGATTTCGGTGAGAGAGCGCTTTCAGCTTCTACCAAGGAGCCAAAGGCAATAAATTCATTGAGGATGACTTTCTCGCCGAAGATTCCGCCCGCGAGTTGTGCCTCTGACCAGGGAACGCCAACGGCCCACATGACGGGTGAGAAAATCCAGCCGAGGATATTTTGCAGCGTCAAATCATCATGCCCAAACCACCCGCCGGCCCAGCCCAATAATCCATTGCACAGAGCGATCAACGCGATGAACGCAATCAGCATCGCGCCAATTGCGACGGCGAGTTTTAGACCATTTTGGGCGCCAACAGCCGCGGCCATAATGACATTCGGATGGCGCGGTCCTGTTTCTGCCATAGCGTAGACAGCTTTGGCCGTTTTTATCTTTTCCTCTTTCGTTTCCGATACTGTGTCCGGCATAATCATTTTTGCCATGAGCAAGGCGGCAGGCGCAGACATGAAACAGGCCGCGAGCAGATATTTCGGCTCAATCCCCAGCGCAATATAGCCGCCAAGAACTGTGCCTGAGACAGAAGCCAAACCAGCCACCATGATGGCGAATAGCTCAGGTTTGCTGATACTGGGCAGGTAAGGTTTTAGAGATAGCGGGGCTTCCGTTTGGCCGACGAAAATATTGGCGATGACGTTCAGACTCTCAACAGGACGCGTATCTGTCAGCCACCGAATGGCTGACCCACCCCAGCGCACGATGATCTGCATGATCCGCAAATGGTAAAGAACCTCCATCAGCGCGGCGAAGAAAATAATGATTGGCAAAACGCGGACCAGAAATGAGAACCCGGTTTCGCGGTTGTCCAGATTACCAAAGACAAATCCAATACCGGCATCGGCGTAAGATAAGAGTGTTGTGACCTTGCCCGCAAAGAACTCCAGCACGTCCTTGCCCCATGGCAGGTAGAGAACGAAGACGGCAATCGCGACTTGCAGCGCAAAACAAGCCCCCACGGTCCGCAGGCGAATTTTCTTGCGATTGTCAGACGCAATCCAAGCGATCAGCAGGATGAGGACAATGCCAATGAGGCCAAATGCGCGGTGTTCCATGGAGGCTCTTTATGAATAACGTTTATTGCCCTTACGCGCCCGCATTCACTAAGGCCACGACAGATTCCACGACCTTTGTCATATTCGTAATATATTGGGTTTGGTCGATCACAAGGTCTGCATGGATTTGCGAGGGGCTGACAAAGGCTTGATGGGCGGGTTCGACCTGGTCGTGAAATTGACGCAACACGTCATCTCTGGATCGTCCGCGTTCGGTTGTGTCACGCTCCAGCCGGCGGGAGAGACGAAGTTCCGGCGCGCAGCGCATGAAGACACTGTGATCAAAAACGTCGCGCAGTTCCGGTTGAGCGAGAAGCAGGATGCCTTCGACAATGATCAGGGGACGCGGGTTGCGCGGCTCTGACGGGGTGCGGCGTTGGTGGGTTGTGAAGTCATAATTGGGCAGAGCGACAGGCTCATTACGTTTAAAGGCCAGCAGGTTTTCACGCAGAAGATCAAAATCCAAGGCTTCGGGAATGTCAAAATTGACCATGGGTGAACCGCCGCGTTCACGTATATCGTGGTAATAGTCATCCTGCCTTACAAGGCGGCAGGTCTCCGCCCCAACATAATCACGCAAATAGGCGGCAAGGGTCGATTTTCCGGAACAGCTCCCGCCGGCAATGGCGAGGATTCGGGGCGAATCGGGAAGCGGAGATAAAGACAACATAGTGTGCCTTTAAAGCAACAGCATAAAAAAAAATACGGACTCGCCAATATTGATGTGGGGATGAATCCCACGGTTTGAGACCCGAATAGATGACAAAATCTCCACATTTATGGGCGATTGCGCGGGTTTATGCCCTGTTTTGGGCGATTGTGGGTAACTTCGGATATCACAGTGAGTCACATTTGCGTGTCATAACCCTGTCATATAACCCGCGCATATG
>CAYZGF010000236.1:1720-3713 GCA_964477595.1 uncultured Algimonas sp. | reverse complement strand
GACTGTCAGGGACGATACGGAAGACATTCTCGTCGATGTTCGTAACAACCCAACTGACAACCAGCAGCGTCGCCACGATAGGAATGGCGACCACAACACCCGTAAAGAAACGATTTCTGGCCCATATAAGCAAGTTCAATTTCGGACCTTTACCCGGCTTGACCAGTTTAGGCGGTGTCTCCGTGTTTTGCGTGTCAGACTGAATTTCAGGCGCCATGCCAGTTCCTTAAATCTTGGTTCGGTGCGTCATGCGCGCTACCACTGTGACATGCAATCCGTTAGACTTATATAAGACGAAATTAGGACAGACGGAATGCAAAAGCTTGATCTAAGTAAAATTAAGATTGGTCTCGGCGTTGTTGCGGGTGTTTTGATCGTCGGACTGATATTGGTTTACGTCTATCGAGATGATATTTTCCAAACCATCCAAGATCCCGGACAGCCATTTCAAACCTATGAGCCGCCTGCCGCTCCCAATTATGCGTCATTGGAAAGCTGGTTAGCACAGCCTGATTTGGGCGTTGATCCCTACACGCTGACGGCTAAAGGTGATGTTTTTGTTGTTGTGCCTAGTGTTTATCGCGGCGGGAAGCATTGGAACCTGCCGTCGGATGATCTGAAACGTAAAAGCAAGTTACAACGGATTGTTCGCCCGAATTATGTCTCGCCCTATGGTGAATCAGGCCGTCTTTTTGCGCCGTTTTATCGGCAGGCGTCACTCTATGCCTTTATGACCAATCGCGAGGATGCGCAGCAAGCGCAGGATTTTGCCTATCAGGATGTGAAACGCGCTTTCGAAGTCTTCCTAAGGCAGTCACCACCCGAACGTCCGATTGTCTTGGTGGGACATAATCAAGGGGCCAGTCATGTTCAGCGATTGCTTATCGATTACTTTCAGGGCCCGCTCAAAAATCGATTGGCCGTGGCTTACGTCATTGATCATCCTTTGCCGCTTGAGAGCTTTGAGGGACCCATGCGTAATTTGACTCCCTGTGAAGGACCGCAAGAAACGCAATGCGTTGTTGCCTTCGGGAGTTTTACGCCAAAGGACAAAGTCATCGCGGAACGGTTCTTGGAACGACATCTTGTTTATAATGGACGGGAATATGAAGCGATCAATAACCGCCCTACGCTTTGCATAAACCCCCTGCTCTGGACACGATCCGAAGACTATGCCCCTGCCCGCTTACATCTAGGCGGCGTTGCCGCAGAAGGGCTGGATCCCGACATGACACCTGCATCCATGACGAAGCAATCCGGCGCGCAGTGTCAGAATGGACTACTGCTCGTCGATAAACCGCGAAGTAAGTCATTACATCGCCCCCGACAGGTCGGTGCGAAGTTCAGGACTTTGCCATCAAACCTGTTCTATGAAGACCTGAAACAAGATGCAAAAAGACGGGTTCAAAACCTGCTGGATGCCAAAGTTTTACCGGAACGCGCAGGCGCATTGCTTGATGATTTCGAAGTTCAAGAAATCGAGGACTCCCCGGTCACGCCGCCAGAGGATTAAACCTTATAACCCAAAAGCTGTGGCCGTGTGAAATGTGAGCCCCGCCGCGACATAAGCCAGCACGAATAGATAGGCGAACGCAAAGAGCGGCCATTTCCAGCTATTCGTTTCTTTGCGAATAATCGCAAATGTCGAGAGACATTGCGGGGCAAAGACGAACCAAGCGAGGAAGGCGAGTCCCATGGGGAAAGTCCAGTTTGCTGCAATAACATCGCTCATAATGCCTTCAGCCTCTGGATCAGTGACAGCATAAATTGTTCCCAGACTGGCAACAGCAACTTCTCTTGCCGCCATTGCCGGAATGATTGAGATCGTCATTTCAAGATTAAAGCCTATTGGGCGCAATATTGGTAAGATAACATTACCAATCATCCCCGCATAAGTGTCCCCGACATTGATCGCATTTCTGGGAAATGTTGTTAGCGCCCAAATTAGCACAGAGGCGGGCAGGATTATTCGACCCGCCCTGCTTATAAATAT
>CAYZGF010000236.1:0-1710 GCA_964477595.1 uncultured Algimonas sp. | reverse complement strand
TATCATAGCCCTGTCCCAAAGACCTTGCAAATAGTCTTTCAGAACCGGGGTCTTATAGCTGGGCAATTCTATGAGTAAGCCTGAGCTTTCGCCTTGAGCGAGTGTGCGCTTAAATATCGCGGCCATGATTAAAGCAAAAACCACACCGACCAGAACTAATCCAAAGAGAACGAGCCCTTGGGTAGCGAAGATTCCCGTTTTTGTATTGGGAATGAATGCCCCGATTATCATGAGATAGACCGGCCAGCGCGCGGCGCAGGTCATGAGAGGTGCAATTAAAATCGTGGTCAGTCGGTCCCGTTCCTGTTCTATCGTTCGTGCCGACATAATACCCGGAATAGCGCAGGCAAAGCTTGAGAGCAGCGGTATAAAAGCTCGTCCGTTTAATCCGACTTTCGCCATGAGTGTATCAACCAAGAAAGCGGCACGTGCCATATAGCCCGAGGCTTCCAAGAGCAGAATAAAAGCAAATAGAATGATGATCTGCGGCAGAAAAACCAAAACTGCACCAACCCCTGCGATCATACCGTCAACGATAAGAGATCTCAAAAGCCCTTCAGGGATAAGAGCTGCTACGCCTGTTTGCAAAAGCCCAGTTCCGCTTTCAATCATATCCATTGCGGGTCCGGACCAAGTGTAGACGGCTTGAAACATGACAAAGAGGATGAGGAATAGGATCACGATCCCAATCACCGGATGCAAAACCCAATTATCTATTCGCTGTGAAAAAGTCTCTGCCTTTTGAGCGCGGCTCACGGTTTGCTGGGTGATGGATCGTGCTTTGGCTTGAAGGGTTTTTAAATTACCTGTCTCACCCTTTGGCGCATCGGCAGAGCCTGACATAACTTTCTCGCCCCACCCGCTTAAATAGTCCAGCAAAGACGCACGGCCGGAGGCGCGAACAGCAACACAGGAAATAACCGGAATACCAAGTTCACGTTCAAGCGCGGGCAAATCAATCGTAATCCCGTCACGCGCGGCCATATCCATCATGTTGAGGACGAGGACGATAGGCAGGCCGTGATTCTTGGCTTGTAAGACATTGTGGAGGTGCGTGTTGATATGGCTCGCATCCATCATAAACAGTATCGCATCGGGCGCGCGTTCACCTTCCAGATCACCACGAACGGCATCAAGCGCGACCCGCTCATCCATACTGTGCCCGCAATCACCATACACGCCCGGTAGATCGAGGAGTTCAACGGATTGTCCTCCGGCTAAGTCAAACTCACCTTTGCGATATTCAACGGTCACGCCGGGATAATTGGCGACCTTCGCTTTACCGCCGGTCAGTGCATTGAAAAGCGAAGACTTTCCGCAATTTGGGGCTCCCAGAAGCGCGAAACGGAGTTTTTGCGACTCGCTCATCCTTGAAGGCTTTCATTGAGTTTTGTGAGTTGAATTGCGCGAGCATCTTTCCGTCGCAAGGCAATTAGAGCACCGTTGACACGAACAGAGATCGGGTTTTTGCCAAACAAACCGAAATGTAGAGGCGTCACATTATCCCCCTCAGCAAAACCAATTTCCCGCAAACGGATACAGAGATCAGGGTCTGTATCGTCAAATCCCGTAATGATGCCGGGTTCATCTTTTCCGAGGTCTGTCAGGCGTAATGTCATAACATGCGCATAGTGCGAATAATTCGCAAAAGCAAATAAAATACGTGGTCATATTCAGATGCAGTTTCCACCATAAACGGTGTGGACAAGC
>CAYZGF010000235.1:0-3742 GCA_964477595.1 uncultured Algimonas sp. | reverse complement strand
GATCCAGATCAGATGCAATATCGGCGAGTTGCGCTTCCAGTTTACGAACTTCGGACTTTGCGCTTTCTTCGTCCTGTTCCAGTGCTTCTTTTGCAGCGTTGAGACGGGCGAGCAGGGCTGCCGCAATAAGTTGTTCCTCGCGTTTAGGTTCCAGCAAGCCGGAAAGCTCATCCGCTCGGCGCATGGATTCTGACGCTTGGACCTGCGTATCCGCGACAGTTTTTTCACGCTCACGTAAATCCGCCTGCGCAGTTTCCAATGTGTCGAGTGCGGCCTGCCAGCGTTTCAGCCAGAGAAGGGCTTTATATTCGTGAATTTCACCCGCGAGACGTTTGTAGCGCGCGGCTTGGCGCGATTGACGACGGAGTGATAAGAGCTGACTTTCAATTTGCCCGACAATATCTTCCAAACGGTCGAGGTTGTTTTCAGCTGCACGCAGACGAAGCTCCGCCTCGTGACGGCGGGAATGCAAACCTGAAATACCGGCGGCTTCTTCCAGAATACGGCGGCGATTGCTTGGCTTGGCCGCAATCAATTCAGAAATCTGACCTTGGCGAACCAAGGCTGGCGAATTAGCGCCGGTGGAGGCATCCGCAAATAAAAGCTGTACATCTTTGGCACGGACCGTTTTGCCATTGATTTTATATTTGGAGCCTTTGGATTTTTCGATAATCCGCATGATCTCCAGATCGTCGGTATCGTTGAAGGCTGGCGGTGCGATGCGGGCGCTATTGTCCACATTCAAAGTCACATGCGCTTGGTTGCGACCGGGACGCGTTTTCGTCCCGTTGAAAATCACATCTTCCATGGCCGCACCGCGCATGGCCTTGGCGGAATTTGCCCCCATGACCCAGCGGATCGCTTCCAGAAGGTTGGATTTACCGCAGCCATTTGGCCCAACAATACCCGTCAGGCCGGGCTCAATCAGAAATTCTGTTGGCTCGACGAAAGATTTGAAGCCCGTCAGCTTAATAGAATTGAAGACGAGCGAGCTCATAACCTATTCGGCTGCTTCGTCTTCTGTTTTTTCAGGGATCGGCTCACCCAAAATTGGTGCAATCGCGGCTTGGATCGAGTCGAAATCGCTTTTTACACGCTTCCCATTCACGAAGACTGTCGGCGTGCCTGACACGCCTTGATCCACACCAAGCTCGACAAAGGCGTCATAACGGGCCGTGATATCCGCATCGCCCATACAGGAAATAAATTCTTCCTCTGACAGGCCAGAGGCTTTGGCGAGGCTGATATAGGCTTGACGCAGACCATTTGGCTTGCGGCCCATTTCCATAATTTGTTGCTGGCGATCAAATTGCAGCTTGATATTCTTGAAGAACTTTGTCCGGTCTGCGCAGAGGGCCAGTTTATGACCGGCTTGTGCCATTTGCGGCTCACCCGCGGGGAAAGGCCGGAAAACATATTTGATCTTACCCGTGTCTATATATTGGGACTTCAGCTCAGGATAAACGTTTTGATGCCAAAATGCGCAGGCCCCGCAGGACACAGATGCATATTCGACCAAAGTGACTTTGGCATCCGCCTCGCCGAGGATATAATCATCCGCAACGGTATATTCACCGTCGGCACCACTCACAGTAGGCGCGTCAGCACCACTACAGGCGGTGAGTGCCAAGCTGGCGCCAGCTAGAAGCAGGACAAAACGTCTCGAAAGCGAATCAATAGGTGTCATGGGTGTAATCCTTGAGATTTAGCTGAAATTAGCAAGGGGGCGCAGTGAATGCGTTTGGGATAGGTTTTTTCGACTTTAAAGGCGAGAGACGTGAACAGTCGTCTAATTATGGTCATGTCCGATATGCGGATTAGCAGGTTTAATGCTGTCCGGTAGTGTTGAGATGCCTGTTTCGTCCATTTCATTGACGAGTTTTATCAGGCTTTCTGCATCTTGCGGGCCTTCATAAGTTTGCCCGTTGATCAAAAACGCTGGAACGCCTTTGACGTTAGCGAGGCTGGCCCGGTTCGCATTATCGACAATATGCGCTGTCATGTCAGGATTTCTAAGACAGGATAATATGGCATCGTCAGTTTCCATTCCTGCCAGTCTCGCAATCTCGCCATAGACTTCCGGGCCGCGCCCTTCCTGTGCGGCTTTGAATATCTCCTGCTGATTTTCCATCTGATATTCAATGATCGACATATAGTCTTCTGTCGGAGCGCAATTTGCCAAACGAAAACCTGTCATGGAGAGTTCCGCAGGAGCGGTCGGAAATTCGCGAAACACAAAACGCAGCTTTCCGGTCTCTACCAACTCTGACTTTACCAAGGGCCATTCGTCAGAAAACCAATCCCCGCAATGCGGGCACGTCACCGAGGCCCAGACAATCATTGTGATGGCGGCGTCCTCGCTTCCGAGAATGTGATCATCAGGGGCTTCTGCCCGAGGAAACTCAACCACTCTTGCGGGAAGGTCATCCACATTCTGAGCAAAGGACGGAAGCCCGAAAAGAAACAGGGCTCCTACAAAACTTAGACATACAAAAATTGCACGGTGTATCATGTCCTCTAATCCTCTTTGTCTCTCGACGGTCCCTGCCGGGACAGCACTTGACGACCCATTTTTTCGAGCGCCTGTTTGAGGCGGTCATTTTTTATATCCGAAAGTCCGTCTCGCAAGCTTGCTTCTTGTCGCGGGGCGAGACCTCTTTTGGTGTGTGTCCGCGCAGGTTTTGTCATGCGCGATTGGACAAGCTTAATACGGGAAATATGACTGGCACCTAAATGCGCGTTTAACCGCTCTATGATTGGGCCGGATTGCGCCATTATCAGCGCAGCCGCAGGGCCCGGTGCAGAGATGATAAGCGTTCGACCGTTCCGCCCACCGAGAAGGCGGACCG
Organism: uncultured Algimonas sp.; assembly: GCA_964477595.1. Taxonomy (GTDB): domain Bacteria; phylum Pseudomonadota; class Alphaproteobacteria; order Caulobacterales; family Maricaulaceae; genus Litorimonas. The sequence continues at coordinate 893 of CAYZGF010000235.1, read as the reverse complement.
GTGAAGAAATTTTTGACCAACGGGGGCCCATAATTTCAGGCCAGATTTTTTCCAAGCCCATTGCGGAACGTCCGCCGCCATGTTTTCTGGCTAGAGGTCGCATGACTTTGTTGACCGATAGTCCCGCGCTGGGGGCGGCCCGAAATTGCGGACGTCCGCGTTGGGTTTCGACCCAGCGCCCTAAGACTTGGTCATTATGTCGCTTTTGGTCAGACATCAGAGTGTCTGTTGCCTATTGCAGCGCGGGCGTAAAGCGGACAGAGCGCCTTTATGCATCACGTTACAGATATGCGCGCCGCATTATTGCAGTGGTATGATGAACAGGGTCGCACCTTGCCGTGGAGGGTCAGGCCCGAAGACCGCGCCAGAGGCATTGTCCCTGAGCCCTATGAAATCTGGTTGTCTGAGGTGATGAGCCAGCAAACGACTTTGGCCCATGCGACGCCCTATTGGGAAAAGTTTTTGGCGAAGTTTCCATCTGTCACAGATTTAGCCAATGCCGATCGTGAGGTCGTGCTCTCTATGTGGGCGGGGCTCGGCTATTACGCGCGGGCGCGAAACCTTCATAAATGTGCGGGCGTGGTCCGGGATGAGTTCGAGGGTGTCTTCCCGACAGATGAAAAAACGCTTCTCAGCCTGCCGGGGATCGGGCCTTATACGGCCGCCACGATTGCGGCCATTTGCGCTGACGAAGCCACGAATATCGTGGACGGCAATGTCGAGCGCGTGATTGCACGGACTTTTGCATTTGAAGACCCGTTACCTAAAGGACGAAAAGCTCTGCGGACATTAGCGGGGACTTTAGTACGTACTGAGCGACCCGGTGATTACGGCCAGGCCCTGATGGACCTTGGTGCCACAATTTGCACGCCCAAAAACCCAAGCTGCCTTCT
>CAYZGF010000234.1:0-3779 GCA_964477595.1 uncultured Algimonas sp. | reverse complement strand
CCTCTAGCCTGTGGGGCGCTATATAAAGGTGAGTATAATGGCGAAATTGAAACTTGTATTGATGGGTCTGGCGACCGTGACGCTGGGATTGAGCACAACAGGGTGCACAACAACAAGCCTGAACAAATCCGTGAAAGCTGCGCCCATTACATATAAAGTCGGCGACGGGGCGACGAAATACGCCTCCTTGACGACGCCGCGTTCGCCCCTCAGCCGTTCGACACCGGACAGTTATATCCCTGCACAGCCTATGCCGGCACCGGTCTCACCCCGGCAGTTCGACCAAGCCAGTGTCGACCCCGACCTTTACAAGCATCAACGTCTTGGGAAGCGTTACACGATTATGGGTAAGTCTTACACGCCCAAGCATAGACCGAATTATGATGTCACAGGCACGGCCTCTTGGTATGGCGATAAATTCCACGGAAAGCCCACCGCGACGGGCGAAATCTATGATATGAATGATCTAACCGCAGCGCATAAGACACTGCCTCTGAACTCAATGCTCTTCGTGACAAATGTGGAAAATGGCAAAACGCTTATGGTGCGTTTGAACGATCGCGGCCCCTTTATTGGTGACCGTATCATCGATCTGTCTAAGGCCTCTGCGCAAGCCCTTGGCATTACAGGCCTTGGAAAAGTCCGTGTCCAATATGCTGGTCCTGCCGATCCAATGGCCGCCAATCGCGCACCCGTTCGTCCTCCGGTGGAAGTGGATCGCCCAGTTGAAGAATTTGTCGAAGCACCTGTTGCCGTTCCGCAACCCGCTCCGTCCATGCCATTTACGCCGCCTGCGCAAGATACATATTTGCCTCCCGCGCCTGTTTCGCCAAGCGCGCCGGAAGCCATCGGAACGCCTGACGTCCAACCTGACGGACAGATTACGCTAACAATCAAAGGGCCCATTCATGTGGCAAAATACGAAGGCGAAAAGCCGAGGCTCATACGCGAGCGCTTAAAAACGAAATAGACGGATAGAATTCGCAGGCTCTGCCTTGCGATTGCCATATCTCCGTGCGACCAAACGGGACGTTCTTTTTAGAGCGTCCCGTTTTGATTCGTCGCTTCGTAAGGTCACGCCCATCGTGTTTCGTCCGCTTTCCTATCTCACCGCTTTTTGCCTGATGGCGTCACCTGCTTTTGCGCAGTCAGGCTTTCAAACTGAAGCGCCTCACGCTGTTATAATCGACGCTGAATCGGGCGAAGTCTTATTTGAGAAGGATGCTCGCGAGCCTATGGCCCCGGCATCTATGACAAAAATCATGACAGCGCAGCTTGTCTTTGATGCGCTCAAAGACGGCACGGTTTCGCTCGAAACAGAATTTCAGGTCAGTGAAGATGCTTGGCGGCGTGGCGGTTTTGCGTCCGGTTCATCGACAATGGCCTTGGATGTAAACTCTATGGTGTCCGTCGGGGATTTGCTGAAAGGCGTCATTATCCAATCCGGAAACGATGCGTGTATCGTCTTAGCACAAGGCATGGCCGGATCAGAGGCCGCCTTTGCCGAACAAATGACAACCCGCGCAAAAGAATTAGGCCTCACAAATGCGACATTTCAAAATGCGACGGGTTGGCCAGAACCGCCTAACCGAATTAGCGCCTTGGATCTTGCGAAGCTCGCCCAGAAGCAAATTGAGATGCACCCTGAATTCTACCCACTTTATGCGGAACGGGATTTTTCATGGAATGGCATTAAACAGGACAATCGCAATCCAATTCTAGGTCGTGTGCGGGGTGCTGACGGCCTTAAAACAGGGGCGACTGAGGAGTCAGGCTATGGCCTGGTCGGATCAGCCAAACGAGGCGAAGAGAGACGAATTATTGTCATAAATGGCCTTGAGAGCCAAAGCCAACGCCGAACTGTCGCAACACGATTGATGGAATCGGCTTTCAATCAGTTCCGCGTTTATGACTTGCATACGCAGGGTGATGTGTTGGGTGAAATTGATGTCTATATGGGCAAGGCTCCCAAAGTTGGGGTCGCGCTGACGCAGAATATCCGCAAGGGATTGCCCGTTATTGACCGGAAAGGTGTAAAGTCGGAGATAACCTATACAGATGCCAAAGCCCCAATTGCGAAAGGCGATATTGTCGCAGAACTCAAAGTCACGCTGCCCGGTCGTCCGGTTGAAACATATGACCTTGTTGCGACGGTTGATGTAAAGCGTAAGGGTGTGTTTTCAAGGGCTTGGACCGGACTACTCGCGAAGATTAGGGGCTGATTATGACACGTGGAAAATTTATTACATTTGAAGGCGGTGAAGGTGCCGGGAAAACAACCCAGGCCATATTGCTCGCAGAGGCTTTGGAGAAAGCCGGGGTCGAAACACTCCAAACCCGGGAGCCCGGCGGTACATTTGGCGCCGAAGCCATTCGTGATCTTGTCTTGAAAGGCACATCTGATCGGTGGTCAGGTATGACCGAACTTCTCCTAATGTATGCTGCGCGCCTCGATCATGTTGAGAAACTAATCATACCAGCTCTGGAACGTGGCGTTTGGGTTATTTCAGATCGTTTTGCTGACTCCAGCTTAGCCTATCAGGGTTATGCCAGAGGGTTAGGAGCAGACCGTGTGAAAGATGTGCATGAGGCCGTTATGGGCGGATTTGAGCCTGACCTCACCATCCTCTTTGATATGGACCCCGTTCTGGCACAAAAGCGCGTCGAAACGCGTGGCGAAGGGCTCACGCGGTTTGATGCGGAAAGTCTCGATTTTCATAAAACACTACGCACGGCTTTCTTGGAAATTGCTGAGGGAAATCCGAACCGCGTTCACACGGTTGATGCTGATGGCACACGGGGCAATGTGCAGAATCAAATCCTGTTCGCCTTGACCAAACAATTCCCGGACCTGGCCGGAAAAGTGGGGGCCTGATTGCGAACGATTGAAAACGCCGAAGCGCTGCCCGAGGCGGACAGGGCCGATGGGTGTCCCCACCCACGCGAAGTCTATACCCTTTTAGGGCATGAAACGGCTGAAATCCGTTTTTTGAAAGCTATGCGCTCCGGCCGCATGCACCATGCTTGGCTGTTATCCGGACCTAAAGGTATTGGTAAAGCGACGTTGGCTTATCGTATGGCCCGTAAATTATTGGGCGGTGAATCGCTGCTTTCGACATCATTAGATATTCCCGCATCAGATGAAATTGCGCAGCGGGTTGAGGCTCTCACCCATGGCAATCTCTTTGTGCTACGCCGACCCTATGACACCAAGCTGAAACGATTTCGGCAGGACATTCCTGTAGACCGTGTGCGTGAGGTGTCAGGATTTTTTCAAGAGACGGCAGCGGAAACCGGGATGTGGCGCGTCTGTATCATTGACAGTGCGGATGAGTTGAACCGAAATTCAGAAAATGCGATTTTGAAACTGCTTGAGGAACCGCCGTCTAACACCCTGTTTATTCTCATTTCTTCTGCTCCAGGAAGGTTACTTCCGACAATCCGGTCGCGGTGTATGGGCTTGGAATTGAGAGCCGTACCAGATGAGCCGATTAGGAGTTGGTTATCCGAGCACGGACGAGGGTCACCCGACCTGATTGACGCAGCTGTAAGGCTCTCTCGCGGTGCCCCGGGTAAAGCGCTCGCGCTCGTGCAGAACGCGGACGTCGTCTTACGCTCAATATCAGATTATGTGCAGTCACTGGGACAAACTGCACCTGATGTTGATATGGCCATTGCAAAACGTCTGGCCGAGAAAAAAAACGTCATTTCCCGGGACCTGTTCTGGGACGGCTTGGACGATACAATTCACGCTCACGCTTTATTCGCAGCGACAGGCG
>CAYZGF010000233.1:0-3798 GCA_964477595.1 uncultured Algimonas sp. | reverse complement strand
TCATCGGTATTCAGGTCGCGAATTGGAATGAGGGGCGTGCATTGGACTTTTAAGAGCGGGAATTGCTGACTGAGTTAAAGTTACAAATTGAAACTGATGTCACAATCGCGACCGGGCTGAGTGAGCATTTTGCGAATGTACATGCCGCAGCAAAACGTTCGATAGATTTCATGGATAGCGGTATTGATTGTAACGATGCGTGCCGGCCTGTTGTGGCAGATTTCTTTCATGCTTCGCACTGGTTTCCGGTTGCGGTGAAGCGCGCAACCTTTGAAGATATGCGGCGACAAGGCCTGCCGCGTTCTCGAGAGGTTGTCTCAGCGGTAGACGACTATCTTGCGCAAAATTATATAAATGCATTGGTGCTGGATGAATTACCTGCATATCGAGAAAATGTTCGCAGTGTATTGCCGATTTCAATTCATGAAGCCTATTGGTCGACATGTTGGAGCCTGAACGCGGGCGTCGAAACCATCAACTACGATGATTGCCCACAAGGTGTTCCTAACGAGGTTGCAGCGCAAGCTGTTGAAGCGATTATCCAGCGTGCGGGTTTGCGCGAGTCCCTGCCATTCTGGTTCAGTGAAATCACACCGACAGCGGATGAATTAAAAAATCAAAACGCATCCGCTCAAATCGCAATTGCGGCGATAGAAAAAGAACTGGGATATAAATAATGCTATTCTTTCGTTAGTGGCTTTTCCCTAATTCAAAAAAATTGCATTAATATCTTTTAAGAGAAATCCGCTTTCTTACTTTGGTGAACATGGATTAGGCGTCTTCATATCACTGGAGCACATCGATCAAAGAGGGTAGGGTCTTGCGCGCGATTTTTAAACGGATTTTACTTGGCCTTGGCCTAATCTCCCTTGCGGGTTTTTCGACATCCGCTTTCGCGTGGGACAATCCTATAGATCGTTACAAGGATGCGTATAAGGCCTATAGCGATGCGAGTTGCCCAATTGCTGAGGATGAAATCTCTCACTTTGTCTATTTTACGCGCGACAGACGGCGAATGCGGAACCACCCCTTTTTAAAAGCGGATAGATTTGAGGGCGCACAGATCATGTATTCTTGGCGGCAATTGGAAAAGTCAGAAGGGAAATATGATTTTTCGGATATTCGATCGGATATCAAATACCTCAAATCCCACGGAAAACGTTTATTTATCCAACTGCAAGATGTCTCATTCTCCGCAAAATATAAGCCTGTACCGAAATATCTATTGTCACCTGCCTATGATGGCGGTGTTGTGCCGTCGAAAGCCAATGGGAAGACAATTGGGTGGATATCGAAACGGTGGAACCCGGAAGTGCAAAAGCGCTATGCCGCTTTACTGATGGCATTGGGCAAAGAATTTGACGGCGAGATCGAGGGGATCAACTTGCAAGAATCCGCGGTTGAGGTATCGGAAGAGCTCGACCCAAGCTTCTCTCCGGCAAAATATGCGGAGGCTTTGAAAGGAAATATGCGCGCGGTTAAGCGGGCCTTCCCTACCTCGACCACCATGCAATATGCGAACTTTATGCCTGGCGAATGGTTGCCGTGGGAGGACGAAGGATACTTACGCGGATTATATGAAACAGGTGAAGAAATCGGTGTGGGGCTCGGTGCGCCGGATTTGATGTTTAAAAGACGAGGACAGCTCAACCACGCCATTGCCATGATGCATGAGGGCGAGTTCACCGTGCCAATCGGAATTGCCATTCAGGACGGGAATTATGTGGGCTCAACGGGTGCCGATGAGCATTTCAAAGACAGAAAAGGCGACGCGCCGGAAACTTCATCTATGGTTCCTCTGCTGCATAGGTTCGCGCAGGATTTCCTAAAGGTTGATTATATGTTCTGGGTCGATCAGCAGCCCTATTTCAAGGAACAGGTGCTACCGTGTTTCGCTGCGCCTTAAGGGCTTAATCCAAAACGCCCTTCACAATCGGGCCCATTGCCGAATCGCCGAGGACGGCGAGTTGGGCTTGGACGGACGCTTTATTCACAATTTCCTGCGGGCGGGCGACGGGGTGTAGCGCGATGCGTAGCGGGCGCGTGCCTTGGGGTTTGGCGATGGCGCCAGCGATGGCGCGCGGAATATCCATCGGATCAGACTCGCCGCCGCCCGCTTCGCGTTTACCCATACCCGCCGTGAAGGCCGGATAGGCGTTGATGACGTCTTCGGACATGCGGGATTTCAGCGCTGCAGACGGCGCGTTTTGATTATACCATATCCGTGTCGGATATCCGCCGGGTTGGATGATGGTGACGTCGATATTATGCGGTGCGACTTCATAGGCCATTTGCTCGCTCATGGCTTCCAGTGCGAATTTCGTTGGCGAATACTGTCCAAAGCCCGGAATGATAACGCGGCCTAGCTGTGACGTGACGTTGAAGATATAACCGCTCTTATTGGCCCGCATGGAGGGCAGGACAGCCCGTGCCATACGCTGCGCGCCATAAACATTCGTGTCAAAGATCAGCTGTGTCGCCTCCATATCCTGACCTTCAATCGGCCCGGCGATGGACATGCCCGCATTATTGATGAGCACGTCCAGCTTACCGCCCGCCGCTGCCAAAGCTGCGTCAACGCCCGCCGTGACTTGGGCGTCATCTGTGATGTCGATCTCGAGAACGGTGATGTCGAGGTCATCCGATTTGGCGAGGGCCTCCAGTTCGGTGGCTTCGGGGCGGGGGAGGTTGCGCATGGTGGCAAAGACCTTTGCGCCCAACCGCGCATAATGTTCCGCGCCCAAACGCCCGAACCCGCTGGAGCAGCCCGTAATCAGGATGGACACACCCGAGAGATCGACACCGTCCTGCGCCGTGGCCTCAGGCGCTTTTGCGCAAGCCGCCATATAGGCCGCCGCCGTAACAGACGCCCCCATCATAAGAGTGCGGCGATTGAGTTTGACGGAATCGGACATAAGAGGGCTCCTTGAATTTTGATAGCGCTTAACAGCTATTACAGCTCATGTCGCTGCTGCAAAATCTCACATTTGCCGCAACGCGTAGTCTAATCATGCGTTGACATCTTAGTGCCGAAGCCTAGCTTGCGCGCAGATTAAAAGAGGGACAGTTTTCATGTCATCTGAATGGAATGATAAGCGGCCAATGTCGCCGCATTTACAAGTCTGGCGCTGGCACGGGGCCATGATGAGCTCGATCCTGCATCGGGCGAGCGCGATCATCTGCTATATCGCCCTCTTTATCGTGGCGCTTGGTTTGCTGATCACCTCTTTCACCGGGAGCCTTCCATTGGAAGGTCTGATCTTCTCTCCATTGGGAGCCTTTGGCTTTTTTATATTCCTCTTCGCCTTTACCTTCATGGCGCTGGCGCAGCTCCGTCACGCCATTTGGAACCGGGGTGCGATGTTGGATCCCGCGAAGAATAATTTATTGTCGATTGTGATGGTCGGGTTCGCTGTCGGGTTTTCCGCCGTCCTCACCCTCGCAATTTCAGGAGTGATATAATGAGCGCGGGTTCACAAGGTCACGGGACCAAGCATTTTAAAATTCACACTTGGACGGGCTGGGGCCTTATCATCGGCCTGCCATGCGCCATTATTTCCGTTTTGATTGCGGTCGGCGGCGGCGCACAGGGCATCGTCGACTGGCTCTCCACACCCATCGGCGCAGTTGGCTTCCTCGCCTTTTTCACGGCGGCGATCTGGTACTGCAAGCTGGAGATGGACGAAGTCATCATGGATTATTTCGGGGGCAAGCTGCGCTCATTTGGCCTGTTGAAGAACAAACTCGTCGCCTTCATCTTATGGGCAGCTGTGGCGTTTGCCGTCATTAAACTCGCAT
>CAYZGF010000232.1:0-3811 GCA_964477595.1 uncultured Algimonas sp. | reverse complement strand
GTGTTATCATGGCTCGTCGTTGCGACCTTCTAAATACCGGCCCTATGTCCGGAAATAACGTTTCCCACGCGATGAACAAAACTCGTCGCCGTTTCGAAGTCAATCTGTGTAATGTCACATTGGGTTCTGACGCGCTGGGTCAAAAGTTTAAAATGCGTATTGCTGCGAAAACACTTCGCACAGTTGATTTCAAAGGCGGTTTGGACGCGTTCTTGCTGGGGACAAAAAACCACAAGCTCACAGACAAAGCCAAGAAAATCAAAAAGCAAATCGTCAAATTGGAAGAATCCAAAGCCGCATAATCAGCATTGACGCACAGAATTTGAAAAACCCGCTCTTTGAAGCGGGTTTTTTATTGCCTGATGATGACCGTTAACCTTTCGCTAACCATAAATTCCCATCGTAATTTCGCGTGGCGGGGATCACGAATCGTGCAAACTCTGTTCACGCCAAACTTGGTGAAGGAGTTTTATGCGCTGCAATTACGGGCAACACGCCTTTCGGCCGCCCAGCCGAAAATCCAATGATTTCACAATGACGATGGCCGCAAAAATCAGGCGGTTATGCAGAAAAAGTGAGAAGCGGCGGCAGCACTTGGCCTATTAGCGCAGCTTTACTTCCCAATCACGCGCAGGAAGCGGTCCTGTAGGGCGGGATTGGTTTTAAACTCGCCCGTAAACTGCGTCGTAATGGTGGAAACATCCGGATGGTGGACGCCGCGTGTGCTCATACATTGATGGGTGGCGTCAATCATAACGGCACAGCCGCGAGGTTTCAGGGCGTCTTCAATCGCATCGGCGATTTGTGCGGTCATTGTTTCTTGTGTTTGCAGGCGTTTCGCAAATATTTCGACGACTTTTACAAGTTTTGAAATGCCAACAACCTTATCCGTTGGTAGATAAGCGACCCAGGCCTTGCCCAAAAACGGTGCAATATGGTGTTCGCAGTGCGATTCCACGTCGATGTCACGCAAGACAACCATGTCGTCATAACCCGACACATCTTCAAAGACGCGGGACAACACGTCCGCCGGGTCTTGATCATATCCGCGGAACCACTCGCGGTAAGCATTCACAACACGTTTGGGCGTATCTTTCAGGCCTTCACGGTCCGGATTATCCCCGGCCCAAGCGATAAGTGTCCTGACGGCCTCCATGGCTTCGTCTTTTGACGGTCGCGGAGCATTGGCAACAGATTTGAGTGTCGGTTTTGTCATGGGGAGGCATATAAGCACCCCGGCCCCGAAAGACCAGAGTGCAAAGCCGCTCCTCCCTTATGCAGCAATAGTGTCAGCGCAAATGCGTCTATTCTGCGTAATCACCCGTAATCATACAGGTTCCGTCATCTTGCGCTGTCGTGCCTTCGGGACAAGCAATCACGACCATTGAGGGCTCAGACGTCGCAGGCGCACGCATTGTTTCAGTTTTTTCCATGACGGGTTTTGGCGCGGCCATCTCGTCTTTCATTTTTACACCGTCAGAATCGATATTCATCTCTCCATCAGACGTCTTGATGACAAGCGTATGGTCCTCTTTCATCTCTTTCGCTTTATCCATCGCCATATCTTCAGCTTTGTCAGAGGCTTTGTCTTTAACCTCTTCGACAGCCTTTTCCTTCGCATAGTCATCGGCTTTCGTGGCCGAGCTTTGGGCGAAGGCAGGTGCCGCGATAAGGGCGCAGGGCAACATCGCGACCGTAACAAATTTAGTGAATTTCATAAGTCTCTCCGAACTCCCCAGCCGGAAACTGGGACAGACGGTAAAATTTGGGCGAGATTAAGGCTAACCCATCGGAACGCTTCAAATAATCCGAACCGTAATATTTCCTCCATCTTCATCCAAATCGTGAGCTCTCACGCGAGAATCAAAAGTATAATTTACCTAAACTTCACCCCTAAGGTGTATGCGTAGTTTCAAGTGATAATGTTGGGAGCTATCATGGAATTTGTGATTTGGGGTGCGGTCGCGACCTTGTGTGGGCTGGGGTTAGGCTATTTGGGATATCTCTATTCGAAACTGGCATATTCAATTTTCATCACCAGCTTGGGCATTGTGACGTTCTTCTCCGGCTACATCGTGGACCTGACCGGGGGGGACTCGGCAGGGGTTTCCGCCATGCAGTCAGAGGCCGGTAATGTGATGGGTGCGGGGATTTTGAAAAATCTGATGACATCAATTGATGCCATGGGGTTTTTACCACCCCATGTTCAGGTTGCCATTCTGGTCTTTGCCGTCTCGTTTTTCATCGCGCGGATTGCGACATGGGCCTATCAATCCTTCGGTCCGAAACCGGCAGAAGAGTCTACCTCTGATCGGAAAGCCCGAATTTTGGCCAGCTACGGTATGACCAGCATGGATGATGTGCGTCAGCTGCGTTAGCGATTACATCCCGGGTCTTCTTTGATCAGACGGTAGCGCAACATATCGTCCACGGTCAGCCAGTAAATATCATCCGGTCCGGCGGCGGAGCGGGTAAATTCATAAAAATCAGGATCAACACTCATCCGGCTGAGAAAATAACGCTGGGTGCGTAACTGGCCGTCATAGAATGTCTTGTCCGCCCGTTCGCCGACTTTCGTGCCCCAACTATGGACACCGATCATCGCGCCGCATTCAATCGTACGCGGACTGCCTGCGATGAACCAATCCACGGCCCCGCTGGCTATGCGCCCATCGGCAGGGACATGGGTGGCGAGGCCTGCTGCGCGAATATCCATCACGACGCGGCGGTTCGTGTCCATATCCAGGGTTCCCGGCATGGCCTGCAGGATCAGCGTGTCCACATCCGGATTTTCGCGGACGAAATCTTTCACCAGATTATGGGAATTGCTGTCCGTCGTGCCGTAAACATAGGCTGATGTCCCCTCGACCTCGAATGTCACGTCATGTTCAACCGGTTCGGTCAAATCCCAAAAGGCCAGTGCACCGAGGGCGAAGAGCACGGCAAAAACGAAGAGGTGAATGAGTTTCATAATTTATATGTGCGGTGATGCAGCCCACGAAACAAGGGGGTTTCAAACCTAGGGGCAGAGGGGTAACAGGCGCGCATGACTGATACTGCCAATCCGCTCACGCTCTATAATTCGCTCACCCGAAAAAAAGAGCAATTCATCCCGCAAGACCCCAAACGGGTGACGATGTATAATTGCGGGCCGACGGTCTATTCCTACGCCCATATCGGCAATGCCCGCGCGGCCGTGGTCGCGGATGTGTTGTTCCGCGTGCTGCGTCATATTTATGGCGAAGACGCGGTGGCGTATGCGCGGAATATTACGGACGTGGATGACCGGATCATTCAATCGGCCAAAGAAACCGGAAAGCCGATTTCCGAGATCACAGAGAAATTTGCGCGGATTTATAATGAGGATTTGGCCGCGCTAAATTGCTTGCCGCCAACCGTGCAACCCCACGCCACGAAACACATCGACGATATGATTGTGATGATTTCTGAGCTCATCGAAAAAGGTCACGCTTATGAAAGCGACGGCCATGTGTTCTTCGATGTGTCGACCTATGACGCTTACGGCAAACTCTCCGGCAATACGCTCGATGCCTTGCGCGGCGGGGACCGTGTCGGCGAAGGCGAAGTTGCGCGGAAGAAAAACGCGGCCGATTTCGTGCTGTGGAAACCAGAATTGCACGGCGTCGGATGGGATGCGCCCTTTGGACGCGGCCGTCCGGGCTGGCATATCGAATGTTCCGCTATGGCGAAAGCCACGCTCGGCGAAGTCATCGATATTCACTGCGGCGGCGTAGACCTAAAATTCCCGCACCACGAAAACGAAATCGCGCAAAGCTGCTGCGCGAATGAA
>CAYZGF010000231.1:0-3812 GCA_964477595.1 uncultured Algimonas sp. | reverse complement strand
TATAATGGCCTATCCCCTCACTCCTTCAACGTCACAGGCTTCTATGAGAAAGGTCCAATTCAGGCGCGTGTCACATATAATTACCGTGACGAGTTCTTGGTTCAGGCCTTCTCTGATCAAGGTGAACCACGTCAGCGCGAAGCTTATGGGCAGCTGGACCTCTCTGCGTCATATGATGTGAACGACATGTTCCAGATCTTCGCGGAAGGTATCAATGTGTTGGATGAAGATACGAGAGACTTCTCGCGCTTCAAAAACCGCTTCCTGACCTATGAAGATACAGGCAGCCGCTTTACATTAGGTGCGCGCGCCACATTCTAAGATCCGAAGATCTTACAGGACTAACTTAAATCAGGGCGGCTTCGGTCGCCCTTTTTTGGACCTTCTCTATTTTCTAAGCTGGACCTAGCCCGTTTTTGAAAGTTATGGCTGACGCATGACATCCCTCATTTCCGTATCTGACGACCTCACTTTTGCACTCTCCAATGTGCATTTCTCCTATGTGTTTCGGGTATCTCCGGAAGGTATCCTGGAGCATTTGCATTATGGCGGTACTTTATCCGATCCCTTGAAAGTTGCGCGTCATCACCGCCGGACGTTGCGACATGTCGCCTCGACGTTTCAAGGCGGGAAACATTATTCGCTCTCTGACACGCCGCAGGAATATCCCAGCTTCGGCACGTCTGATTACCGCTTTCCCGCTGTGCACGGGCGTAATGCGGATGGGAATACAATTTTCTCGTTGCATTACGTGAAACATCGGATCGTTCAGGAAAAACCAAAGATCAAAAACCTGCCCTCATCGCGCGGTGGCGGGTCTGAGACACTCGTCATTACCTTGCAGGACAAGCTACACAGATTGCGTGTCGAGTTGAGCTATACAATTTGGAAAGACCACGGCGTCTTGTCCCGCGCCGTGCGGTTCAAAAATCTGAGCGATCAGGAAATTCAACTGCAACATGCCTTCTCTTCCGCCTTGGATTTGCCGGCAGGGGAATATGAAATTCAACATTTCCACGGAACTTGGGCACGCGAATTTAATGAGGAACGCATAGCTGTTCCGCAGGGCCGCTTTGTCGCCGACAGTGCGCGCGGCACATCCAGCGCGGCCCATAACCCTTATGTTGCGGTCCTCCAGAAAGGCGCGACAGAAAGCTATGGTCGATGTTACGGCACGACACTTGTTTATTCCGGCAACTTCGCAATTCATGTCGAAAAGGGCGAGTTCGAGGACGTTCGGGTCTTGGCGGGAATTAATCCGTTTAATTTCCATTGGCGCCTAAAGCCAGGCAAAGGGTTTTCTACCCCGGAAGCGCTACATGCCTATTCGGGGCAAGGGCTCCGCGGCCTGTCGCATCACTGGCATGATTTCATTCGCGATAAGATCACGCCGGAACGGTTCAAAGACACGCCGCGCCCGACTTACCTGAATACCTGGGAAGCGGCCTATTTCGACGTGGATGAAAATAAAGTCTTGGAACTGGCGGATAAGGCGAATGATATTGGCGTAGATATGCTGGTACTCGATGATGGCTGGTTCGAAGGCCGCCAAGATGACACTTCGTCCTTGGGCGACTGGCGCGCGGATAAAGCCCGTTTCCCCTCCGGAATTCCGGACCTCGCGGCCAAGGTAAAAGCGAAAGGACTCAAATTCGGCATTTGGTTTGAACCGGAAATGGTCAATCCGCGCAGCCAGCTTTTCGAAGACCATCCGGATTGGATTTTGCACGTTCCGGGACGCGTTTCCTCGCTCGGGCGCAATCAACTGACACTCGATCTGTCCCGATCTGAAGTTCAGGATTATCTCTTCAACGAAATTGATGCGATCCTGTCCTGTGGAGATATCGATTATGTGAAATGGGATATGAACCGCAATATGACGGAAGTCGGCAGCGCAGCGCTTCCGCGAAACCGTCAGCGCGAGACATCTCATCGCTATATTTTAGGCCTCTATAAACTTCTCGACCGCTTGGTTGAAAAACACCCGCATGTCTTATTCGAGAATTGCGCCTCAGGCGGTAACCGATTTGATTTGGGCATGCTGTCTTACATGCCGCAAGGTTGGATTTCTGACATGTGCGATCCAATTGGACGGCTCTCTATTGTGGGCGGGGCGTCCTATCTCTTCCCGCTGGATGTGATGGCGGCCTATATCGGACCGTCACCTAACCATCAGAACGGACGCGTCTCCTCTATTCGTACACGCTTTATGGCGGGCGCCTTTTGTTCGGCCCGCGGGGTTTCTCTCTCTGAGGCCGAGATCGAAGATAATGAAGCGGATATCATTCAATATATGAAATTCGCAAAAGACACTGCTGGAGATATGATTGGCGGTCGATTTGACCGTGTGAAAAACACAGGCAACGAGATTGCGTGGCAATATACCAGCAAGGACGAGAACACAGTTTATCTCGCCTATTTTCATATTTTATCCGCGCCAAATCTGCCGTTCCGTCGGACGCGCCTTGTCGGATTAAATCCAACTGCAACTTACAGGTTGGAGGACGGTAAAAGTGAACTTTACGGCGGGGATATGTTGATGGAATCCGGCATGCCGATGCCACAGGTTTCAACAGGCGAAAAGGCACCACATGTCCGCTATATGCCGGATGGTGACTTCAGCTCTCACATATTTGTATTCCAAAAAGTGACGGGTTAAGCTTTAAAAATAAAGAGCGTCAAAACGGCGTCGATAGGGGAAAACATGGATCTCAATTTCACACAATTCGGCGTCTTTCTGGCTTTGACGGCCATAATCGCTTTCGCAACCTATTGGTTTTGCCGCGGCAGCGGATCACGTGGTGACGGCGTCGGGGGAGAGCAGGATTACTTTCTCGCAGGCGGGGGTCTGAAATGGTATTTTGTCGCGGGCTCTATCACGCTGACAAACCTCTCGACCGATCAGCTGGTCGGCATGAACGGCGCGCAAATGGCGTTGCTCGCCTGGTGGGAATTGGCAGCCGTTTTTGGCCTCATCATGCTGACCTTCATCTTCATTCCCGTTTATTACAAATATAATTGTACAACGACGACGGAGCTGCTCGAAAAGCGCTATAATAATCCGCATATTCGGGCGTTGATTTCTATTCTCTTCCTGCTCGGAAATATATTTATATTCCTGCCGGCCATTCTCTATGGCGGCTCTCTCTTTATGGCCAATCTCTTTGGGTTGGATATTAATCTCTATATAATTGCTGCCCTCTTCGCGATCGTCGGCTCGGCCTATGCGATTTTCGGCGGTCTGCGGGCTGTTGCTGTCTCAGATACTTTCTCCGGCATCTTATTGCTCGGCCTTGCGATTACCGTAACCATTATCGCACTCAACGCGATTGGGTGGGACTTCTCGGGCATTCCAAAAGAACGGCTAACCCTAATCGGCGCTCCCGATAGTGATATCCCCTTCGCGACCTTGTTTACCGGAATGATCTTCATTCAAATGTTTTATTGGTCAACAAACCAAACCATCACGCAACGTGCTATGGCCAGCCCGAGTGTGAAAGAAGCCCAAAAAGGTATTCTCGCAGCGGCGGGCATTCGGCTCTTGATCATTCCACCGATCATCGTGCTGCCGGGTATTGTGGCTTTTAAGCTCTACGGCGATATTGGTGACGCGACCTATGGTCGATTGGTCGGGGACGTTCTTCCCACATTCCTCTCAGGCGCATTTGCGGCCGCAATCGCAGCGGCTGTGCTAACCACATTTAATTCTATCCTGAACGCCTCTGCGGCACTCTGGGTGATGGATATTCACGAAACTTATGTGAACAAAACACCCAATGTGAAAAAGCTCTCGCTTTGGGTATCAATTGTGA
>CAYZGF010000230.1:0-3819 GCA_964477595.1 uncultured Algimonas sp. | reverse complement strand
GCCGGAGTGTTAGGGCGACTAAAAACTCATAAAAACGTTGTTATACAGTGCCTTGTGACTGTTTTATTGATGTTCTCTGATGCTTCGGCTACCGCCAAGGACGTTGTCACGACCTCAAAAACTGCGAGTGTAGAAACTGCTGCGCCGGCTGTTGGCCAAAAGGCTGAAACCCCGGATAAAATCCAGACGGTAAACACCAAGATTATCGCCGAGGTCGACAGCACAATAATCGTCAAACTGGATGGAGAAACTCTGGAGAGTACCGAGGTTCACAGGACCGAGGATGGGAATCTATACGTCAACGCCATGCCGATCTTCCAACGTCTGGGGAATGACGTCGAATATGATGATGTGTCTAAAGCCCTCATTGTCCGCCGGAGCCAAGACAATGTCGTTATGGAGCTCTACACCGACACAGGCATTGTGAAAGCTGATGGCCGGGCTCTGGGTAAGTTAGAGCATTTCGGTGAAGTCGAACCCGATCATTTCATTCTCACACCGAATGCGATTGCGGTTCTCGCCGGAGCGGCCGGACAATTTGATGCCGACACGAATGAGTTTAACTTTAAACTGGACCCCCGTCTGCGCGTTGCGACCGGGTTTGATATATTTGTCGACGACATTCCGCTAGGCGCTGTCCAACCCGAGCCAAAATCCGTCGGTCCTGTCTTGCTACTGCCGCTCACACCAATTGCAGAAGCCCTGGGCAATTCAGTTACACTTTTGGAAAATGGTACAGTCGTCGAAATTCGTCGCGTACAAGACAGTGTGTCGATGAGCCTGAACCTTTCCACTGGCTTGGTGAGTGCAAATGGAAAGCCTATCGGCTTATCAAAGGACATAACCTATATCGATCAAACAAATCTACTGATCCCGGTGTCTGCCCTGGAAGCTCTGACAGGAACACATGTAGATGTGGAGGGTGGCAGCGCCCGGATTGATATTACGTTAGATGAGCGTCTCTCCGGTTCAATTGCACCATTAGAGTCGATTGATGAAGCCGCTAAGGGTGCGCCCTTCACACCGGAACAATTACGATTCAACTTGTCGCCAGATACAGGGGTGAGAGCACAATTCGATTCTCATGTTGGGCGTTTGAATACGCGTGTTCGATATGAGCTGTCTGATCTTCCATCAAATGCGACTGAGTTACAGCCTAATTGGTTGTCAGTTGATTATGCCCATACAAACGGCGTCTCAGGCTCTATTGGTGACTATTCCGCAAATTATCGGGAATTAGACCCAGTCAATACCAGACGCATTCTAGGCGTTTCAGCTAAATATGCGCTGAAATCCGGAGGGCTGGCGGTTGCTGCAGGTATGCCTTTGACGGGCGTAAAAGCGATCAATGAAGATCAAAACCGAAATACCTATAGCGGTTTTGCAGCTGGTATTAGATATGCAGATATTGATGGCTGGGAAGCCGGGCTCGCTGTTTCGCGGGATAGCCTATCGAAAGACCAGCAAGCCGTACTTGAAGCAATTTCGGGACGCTTGGGTCGCGGGGATCGAAGTAAGACATGGCAATGGAATGCCGATGCAGCCGTGGGGGTATTTGATGGCCCTGCGCGGGAAAGCGCGGTTGATTTGCGTTTGAGCGGGGATGTGCGACGCCGGTTAGGCGAGAATTTTAACCTGAATGTGCGCGCAGGATATGATGGTGCGGAGTTTTTACGCTCCAACCTTAACGCTGAAGCACAAGCTAATGAAATTGCTAGAGAAATCAATCCAGATGTTGGCTTTGAGGATGAAGAATTACCTGTCGATATTCGCCGTCGGGGGTCTGATCAGGCCAATCTAAGTGCCAGCCTGACCTATTTGCCACGGCGTGATATTGGGTTTCTAAAAAATCCGACGGCCGGATTGGCAGGATCTTTTGGAAAAACCGGAGTCTTAAAATCCGGCACAGCGCGGTCTGAGCAAAAATCGGGGTCCGTCAGTGTTACAACGGGCATTAGTGATACAGGACTCAATCTGTCAGGTTCTATTTCCCGGTCAGAAACCAAGACCCGTTCCCAAGATGGTACGTTTACCGAATTGGATGCGACAGACTATCAAGTACAGGCGTTCAAACAGTTCAAAGATCTCACAGTCAGAGCGAGATATGGAAAATCTGTTCGGAGTGACTCGGAGAACCGCCAAAGCGCGACTGTGACGGTATCCCGCCCAGGGTTTGGCATAAACCTGCCCAAAGAGGCGGGACTTACGGTCGGGCCAAGCCTCAGTGGTGTTTGGGATGGTGAAGATTGGAATGCCCGTGGGGGTATCAATGCAGGTTTTCAGTCCGGAGAAATTTTCGGAAAGAAAAATGTCGTCACCGCAAATTTAGGAATCTTACAAAGCCTGTCCACCCGAGGTAATTCGAGAAGCGACAAGTTCCTCTCTGTTTCCGCGGCCCGTCGATTGAACATTGGTAAGAATATGTCTCTCGGGCTGGCTTATCAAAATGATCTTCGGGGTGATCACAGACTTGGCTTACAGTTGGATGGACTTTTCAATTTCAATCCGAAGCGCGCCATCAAAAAGACCCAAGACGGACGAGGCATTTTGAAGGGCCAGGTCTTCTTGGATCGAAACAGAGACGGTATTCGACAAGCAACGGAGGGCGGTATTCCGCGTGTTGTCGTGCGGATCAAAGGCACGCGATTAGTTCTTCGCTCCGGTGCGGATGGGTTCTTCACCATTCAAAATGTGGCTGAAGGTCTTTATGAAGTCCAAATCGACGCGAAAAGCTTGCCAATTGGCTATGATTTATCCGCAGATATAACAACTCGTGTCACGATTTCAGAAGGTCAGATTACGGACATTCCTCTGGCGATTGTGCAGCGAGGTCAAATCCGGGGTTTCGCTTATGAAGATGAAAACGGGAATGGCGAGTATGATCGTGGTGAGACCCGTGTTGAGCGCGCCAAGCTACGATTGACGTCCGAAGAGACAGACATTGATGTGAAAATGTTCACGACCAGCTTTGGTCAATATGCTTTCGACGACCTTCCACAAGGGACATACAATGTAGAGGTCCTTGCATCCGAAAAAGAAGGTATCACGACCTCTCAGGTCTACACGGTCGAATTGGATCCTGAACAGGACCTCATGGCCCGGCAGAACCTGATTATTTCAAGAGGATCAACACCGAAATTCGTGAACGTTGAAACGACTGATCCCGAAGTCAATGAAACTGCGCCTCTTAAATATCGAAAAGCGACAGTGACAATCATCGATCATGAAACGCCTTGGGATTTAGAATTTGAGTTCGTTCCCCCGACGCCAAAACTAAAACCCGCTCCAACGGCTGAGGCGATTGCCCTTACGCCGGCGCCGCGTCTTAAACCCTTTACCAGTGGGCGACCTCCGGACGAATTGTCCGGAGCCGCCCCACCATAACTTGGCGGGTCGTTGGTATTTCCAACGGCCCGTCTTTTTTTGTCTACATTTCTGTTCTCGTCCAGCGTAAGACCGTCGAATGAAACTCATATGCGATCCGATATCTCCTTACGCCCGCAAGGTTATGATCCTGGCGAGACTTTCAGCTATTGAACTGGAAGAAGTTCGACCTCAGAAAAATGGGACTCACGGATATACTGCCGGTGACAACCCATTGGGTAAAATTCCGGCGTTAGAATGGCAGCCCGGACAGTTTTTGTTCGATAGTCCGGTCATATGCGAATATCTGAATAGCCTGCGTAAAACCTCTCTTTTACCTGATGATGGGCACATGCGCTTTATTCAGCTTTGGCAGCACGCATTGGGCGATGGCCTTTCAGATGCCGTTTATAACTATCGCATGGAAACTGTCCGGCCACCGGATCTACATTGGGA
>CAYZGF010000229.1:671-3827 GCA_964477595.1 uncultured Algimonas sp. | reverse complement strand
AACTCAGGTTACCTGACACGTCGTCTCGTTGATGTTGCACAAGACTGTATCGTGACTGAGCAGGATTGCGGAACTGAGGCCGGTATTGAGCTCAAGCCTGTTGTTGATGGCGGTGAAGTTGTTGTCTCGCTCGGCGAACGTTGCTTGGGCCGGACAACGGCTGAAGACCTGCATGATCCACGTAATGGTGATCTGCTCTTCCCGGCCAACACATATGTTGACGAAGACATTGCAGCAGAAATCGACGAATCCGGTGCGCAGAACCTGCGTGTGCGTTCGCCGCTGACCTGTGAAACTGTCACCGGTATTTGTGCCACATGTTACGGGCGTGATCTCGCGCGCGGAACAAAGGTCAATATGGGCGAAGCGGTTGGTGTTATCGCCGCGCAATCCATTGGTGAGCCGGGTACACAGCTAACCATGCGGACTTTCCATATTGGTGGTACGGCGTCAGTTTCTGATAAGTCTGTTATTGAATCATCCAATGAAGGTACAATTCAATATGAAGCGGATGACGTCATTGCGACGGATCACAACTTCATCGCCAAGGCGCGGAAGTTGGAATTCCAGATCCTCGACCAAGACGGCAAGGAACTCGAAACCCATAAAGTCGATTACGGCACACGCCTCGCGCTGAAAAATGGTGCGAAAGTGAAACGTGGTGATCGCCTTGCGGAATGGGATCCCTATGCCACACCAATCATCACGGAAGTCGGCGGCACGGTTCGCTTGCTTGATATCGTCGACGGTGTTTCCGCCAAGGAAGAAACCGACGAAGATACGGGTATCTCTTCCAAAGTGATTGTTGACTGGCGTGCATCGTCCAAATCCGGTGATATCCAGCCTGTGGCTGTGATTGAGGATGCCAATGGTGAACCCGTCAAGCTGCCAAATGGCAACATCGCCCGCTATATGCTCGCCGTGGGCTCGATCCTGTCTGTTGAGGACGGGGCCGAGGTCAAACCGGGCGCCATTCTGGCTCGTATCGCACGCGGGTCTGCGACCCAGCGCGATATTACAGGTGGTCTGCCGCGTGTTGCGGAACTGTTCGAAGCCCGTCGTCCGAAGGATGATGCGGTTATCGCCGACATGGATGGTAAGATTGAATTTACGCGCGACTATAAGAACAAGCGTAAGGTTCAAATCACACCTGAAGATGAAACGATGGAGCCTTCCACCTTCCTCATCGCCAAAGGCAAGCATATGCTCGTCGCGGATGGTGATAAGGTGAAGAAGGGTGACTACCTCATCGACGGTAATCCAGCGCCGCATGACATCCTCGCGATTATGGGTGTTGAGGCATTGGCTGAATATCTCGTCGACGAAGTCCAAGGCGTCTACCGTCTGCAGGGCGTTCCGATTAACGACAAGCATATTGAAGTTATCGTCCGTCAAATGCTGCAAAAGGTCGAAGTTTCCGACCCGGGTGACACAACGCTTCTGCGCAATGAGCAAATGGACAAGATCGAGTTCAACAAGGTCAATGCGGCCCTGTTGGAGAAAGACAAAAACGCAACGCCAGCCGTTGCCGGACCTGTCTTGCTCGGGATCACCAAAGCCTCGCTGCAAACACGCTCTTTCATCTCGGCGGCGTCCTTCCAGGAAACAACACGCGTCCTCACGGAAGCGTCTGTTCAGGGTAAGGAAGACATGCTCGAAGGTCTGAAAGAGAACGTCATCGTCGGTCGTCTCATCCCGGCCGGTACAGGCGGTAATCTGCGTAAGTACCAGAAGCTCGCCAATGATCGCGACCAGAAATTCCTCGAAGACCGTGCAGCTGCTGCCCCGTCTCTCGAAGATTTCCCAAGCGAGATCGCTGACGACGCGTAGCGCGTGTTGCATTCGCTCCAGTGGAGCGAATGAACGCTACGCCGAAGCCCACTGGCTTCGGAAGAGTGTAATAGATAATAATAAGAAAAGCCGCACCATTTGGAGCGGCTTTTTTGTTGGAACAATGCTCTTATATTCGAAACAGCTTTCGCAATGTTGGAACGAATAACCTTGATATTTGTTATAATAATTAGCCTGATCCGTTTCTTACAAAGGTCTATCGATTTATGTCAAATTTCTCCACTCATCTTTTATGTCTTACCACAGTCTCGCTTTTCGCAACCGCTTGCGCTGCCGAAAGTGAAACAAATCTGAACATGGAAGGCGTGAAAGTTTTGACGGCGAACGATCTGACCTATGTGCCTCTCAATCCGGCACGCGGTGATGCAGCGCCTCAAGCTGGCGTATTATGGGGTGATATCCGTGAAGATGTTCCGTCGGGGACGCTCTTGCGTTTTGCAGATGGATTTTCTTCTCCGCCGCATATTCACAATATTACCTATCGAGGCGTTGTTATCAGCGGACATCTCCACAATGATGATCCGAATGCCGCCAAAATGTGGATGGGCCCAGGATCATTTTGGACCCAACCGGCAGGCGAAGATCATATAACAGAGGCCAAACCGGGCGCGCCTAGCTTGTCATTTCTAGAAATCTTGGAGGGTCCATACTTAGTTCATCCATCAACTGAAGCTTTTGAAACAGATGAGTTGCCGATAAACTTGGATAGCTCAAACATTGTCTGGCTCTCAGCGGATGAAATGAATTGGATAGATGTCGAGGCTGATGGCGCAACTCCGCAAATGACATTCCTTTGGGGATCACCAGAAATTGGAGACCCCGGCGCGTCCATGTTAAAATTACCAAGCGGGTTTTCCGGTACGTTGATCGGAACTGACGGTCTTCTCCGCGCGGTCACAGTCGCTGGTAAACTGGGCTATGCAGCTGAGGGTTACACCGAAGAAATCGACCTCGCATCAGCGTCTTACTTTGAAACGGACTCTGATATCGCGAGTCAATTGAGCTGCATAAGCTCTGAGGATTGTCTGCTTTACATTAGAACGGATGGACAATTCCGACTTCAATAGGCCTTCGTTATTGCAAAAGAACGATCTCACGGCCTAAAGCCGTCATATGACCCAATATCTTGTATACGATGTTTTCACCGATACGGCTTTTGGCGGGAACCAATTGGCTGTCTTTCCGGATGCGAGCGCTATTCCGGAAGACAAACTCCAATCCGTCGCTGCGGAGTTTAATTTCTCCGAAGTCACCTTTGTCTATCCACCGTCTGACCCCGCAAATAAGGCGCGCGTTCGGATATTC
>CAYZGF010000229.1:0-661 GCA_964477595.1 uncultured Algimonas sp. | reverse complement strand
CCAGCCAACACGGCCCGCGTGAGAATTTTTACGCCAACGTCGGAAGTGGACTTCGCGGGGCATCCGACGATTGGCACTTTGATTGCGCTATTCGATCTCGGACGTAACTCACCCATGGTGCTGGAATTGGGGGTGGGACCAATCACAGGGCAGGTGACAGAGCAGGGTGCAGCCTTCACGGCGATGCAGGGACTGGAAGTCTTGGACTATCCCGATCCTGCGCTGGTCGCTGATACGCTCGGGCTTCCTCAGACAGCTATCAAAATGGATACACATGCCCCCGTCCAAGCCAGTATGGGCCTGCCTTTTACCCTCGTTGAATTGAAAACCCGTGCCGACTTGGCAAATTGCAGCCCGAATATTGACGCGATCAAAAAAGCCAATGCGCTCTATCCGTCCGGACTCGATTTCGCCGTCTTCGCTTATGTTCGGCAGGGCAGTGACATCCACTCCCGCATGTTCGCCCCGCTCGACAATATCCCTGAGGACCCCGCAACCGGCAGCGCCTCTGCGACCTTAGCAGCGTTGCTCACGACACTGTTGGATGCACCGCAATCGGTCTCATTTACGCAAGGCGAGGATATGGGGCGGCCATCCTATATCCAGGCGGCCACGAGAGAGGCCCCGCTAACTGTGACGATAAGCGGGCAGGCGGTAAAGG
>CAYZGF010000228.1:0-3839 GCA_964477595.1 uncultured Algimonas sp. | reverse complement strand
TCCTTAGAACGGTCGGTAATTTCCATATAGCCGCGCGGATGGATGGCCGCGACATCGCCTGTAGCGAACCAACCGTCATCTGTGAAGCTATCAGAGCCTGCGCCTTTGAAGTAACCGGACGCAATCCATGGCCCGCGAACCTGCAAATGACCTGTGGCTTCACCGTCCTGTGGCAGGATATTGCCTTCATCATCAACAATACGCATATCGACGCCAAAGATACGACGCCCGGCATATAATTTGTCCTGAACAGTATCGTCATAGTTGGACAGATCCATACCGGGATAAGGCGAATAGGTTGTGCCGAGCGGCGATGTTTCCGTCATACCCCAGCCTTGCTGCATCGGGATGCCAAGTTCCAATTCATAGGCGCGCAACAGGCTTTCAGGGAGGGCGGAGCCGCCGACGAGAGCCTTCTTAACGGTAGGCAAGCTGCCACCCGTGGATTTCACGTGATTATAAATGCCGAGCCAAACCGTCGGCACGCCCGCCATGAGCGTGACTTCCTCTTGATTGATCATCTTCGTAAGGTTCGGTCCGTCCAATCCCGGTCCGGGCATAACAAGCTTCGCACCGACCATCGCTGCAGAGTAAACCAAGCCCCAAGCCGAGACGTGGAACATGGGTACAACGGCTAAAATTGTGTCATTGGACCCGCCACCAATCACATCTTGGAAGCTGCCCGCCATGGCATGTAAAATGGTTGAACGGTGTGAGTAGAGGACACCTTTCGGATCACCCGTCGTGCCGGATGTATAGCAAAGCGTACAGGCTGTGTTTTCGTCAAAGCGTTCCCATGAAATCTCCTCAGAAGCATCTGCGATGAAGCTTTCATAATCTTCCGTTGGAACTTTCATCTCCGGTAATCCGGCCTTGTCGGTCAGGCAGACCCATTTCTCGACGGTTGGGCACATGGCACCAACGCCGTTAATGATCGGCGCGAATGTTGTGTCGAACATAACGAATTTATCTTCGGCATGATTGACCATCCATGCGATCTGTTCCGGCTTTAGTCGCGGATTGATTGTGTGAACGACGGCGCCGATAGAGCTAACCGCGTAATAAATTTCGATGTGGCGATAATTATTCCAAGCAATTGTCGCGACACGATCACCTTTTTGAACACCTGCAGCCAGAAGGGCATTTGCCAATTTCCGTGTGCGTACGGCGCAATCTGCCCATGTATAACGGTGCTCTGTCATGTCCGTATTCAATGTGTAGATTTCACGGTCCTTATGAACCGTTGCTGCGTGCTCGATCAGATCGCTGATCATGAGCTCGTGTTTCATCATGAGGCCTTGCATGGCATCTCCCCGAAATGTTTGTTTTGACTTGTTGCCGCATGTATTTTCATTATTCCAAGACAGCGTCAACACAGGAGCTGAGATGAGCCGAGTCCCGACATATGCCGATGTAAAAGCTGCGGTGGCGCGATTGGACGGTCGCGCAATTAAAACGCCGCTTTTACGGTCTGATGCGATTGATGCGCAGGTCGGAAAACAGGTCTGGTTCAAAGCTGAA
The DNA here is from genome assembly GCA_964477595.1 of uncultured Algimonas sp. Classification (GTDB taxonomy): domain Bacteria; phylum Pseudomonadota; class Alphaproteobacteria; order Caulobacterales; family Maricaulaceae; genus Litorimonas. Next base: position 2,318 of record CAYZGF010000228.1, on the reverse strand, counting down.
TGCTTACAAAAGAAAAATGCATTCAAATATCGCGGCGCATTCAATCGGTTGTCAGCAATGAGCGCCGAAGAACGGGCGCGGGGCGTTGTCGCTTTTTCCTCCGGCAATCATGCTCAGGGCGTCTCCTGCGCGGCGAAGGAACTGTGCATGGACGCGATTATCGTCATGCCGACAGACGCGCCAAAGGTGAAAGTCGACGGTGTGCTGGCGGACGGCGCAACCATTGTCAGCTATGACCGCCTGACTGAGAGCCGTGAAGATATCGCCGCAGAGATCGCAAAACGCGACGGACGGACGCTTGTCCCCAGCTATGACGATCCGTTTATTATCGCCGGGCAGGGCACGATTGGTGTTGAGCTCGCAGAGGCTGAACCTAAATTCGACGCCTTCATTACCTGTTTAGGCGGTGGAGGCATGTGCGCAGGAATATCTTTGGCCTTGTCGAAACTGTCGCCAAATACGCGAATTTTTGGTGCTGAACCAACCGATTATAACGATCATCAAATGAGTTTACGGGCGGGCAAAATAGTGAAGCTAAAGACGACACCGCCGACGCTTTGTGACGCCATCATGACCCCGCAACCTGGCGAGCTGACATGGGCGATTAATTCTAAATCCTTGACCGATGTCTTCACGGTTACGGATAGTAAATGTCTCAGTGCAATGAAAGTTGCGCATGACGAACTGGGCGTCACATTGGAGCCGGGCGGCGCTGCGGCCATGGCAGCTGTTCTTGGTGATAACTTACCGGAAGATGTCAAAACGGTCGCCGTCGTCCTGTCCGGCGGAAATGTGGATCCCGCTATTTTGGAGCGCGCGCTCAATGGCTGATAAACCTGAATTAGGCGTTTGCTATTACCCCGAACACTGGCCTGAAAGCGGCTGGGTAGAAGATGCCCGCCGCATGGTTGAGATGGGTCTGTCTTGGGTTCGGATCGGCGAGTTCGCTTGGAGTCGTATGGAAGCGGAGCCGGGTAAGCTGACCTTTGACTGGCTCGACTGCGCGATAGAGACCCTCGCTGATGCAGGCCTTAAAATCGTGATGTGTACGCCCACCGCCACGCCGCCGCGTTGGATGGTGGATAAACATCCCGACATGTTAGCTTGGGATGTCAAAGGCAGGCCACGCGGAGTCGGATCGCGCCGTCACTATGATTTTTCTCACCAAGGATATCGCGATGAATGTGTACGTATTGCTCGGATACTGGGCGAACGATATGGCCAGCATTCATCCATCAAAGCGTGGCAGATCGACAATGAATATGGATGCCACGATACGACGATTTCTTACAGCCCCATCGCACGAGATGCCTTTCGTCTCTGGCTCGCAGGGAAATATGGTTCAATTGATGAATTAAACCACCGTTGGGGCACAGTCTTTTGGTCGATGGAATATAACCGCTTTGACCAAATTGAATTGCCTAATCTGACGGTCACTGAGCCTCATCCGGCCCATGTCATGGATTTCAGGCGCTTTGCCTCTGATGAAGTTGTCGCGTTTAACAAAGCGCAAGCCGATGTCTTGCGAGGGCTAACCGAGGCTGACCTCCTCCATAATTATATGGGCCGGATTACCGACTTTGATCACTTCGCGGTTGGTGAGGATTTAGATATCGCCACATGGGACAGCTATCCACTTGGCTTCCTTGAAGATCGCTCTGACAGAAATGCCGCTTACCGCAGAGACCGTGCGCGGGAAGGGGATGCGGACTTTCAAGCCTTCCATCATGATCTGTACCGCGCCGTTGGGAAGGGTCGTTGGTGGGTGATGGAACAACAGCCCGGCCCCGTGAACTGGGCGCCTCATAATCCGGTGCCGAAAGCCGGGCAGGTGCGCCAATGGACATTCGATGCATTTGACCACGGCGCAGAGGTCGTGTCCTATTTCCGCTGGCGGCAATTACCATTTGGGCAAGAGCAAATGCATGCCGGTTTATTACGCCCGGATGGAGAGTTGTCCGAAGACGGCAAGGCGGTGAGGGCGATTGCGGATGAGTTGGAAAATTACACTTCGCCAAACAACGATCCCGCAGACGTCGCGATTGTTTTCGATTACGCCTCACAATGGGCATGGGAGGTCCAACCACAAGACAAGAACTTCAACTATTTTCGTTTAATTTTAGATATTTACACGGGTTTGCGAAAGCAGGGCTATGACAGAATAGACATCTTGCCGCCAACAACATCGGATTTCGGAAATCGCAAAGCCGTCTTCATTCCAGGACTGTTTGCTTGGACGGACGAATTAAAGACCGCAATGGAGGCTTTCAAAGGTCAGATCATCATTGGCCCCAGAACGGGCTCCAGAACGGAAGATT
>CAYZGF010000227.1:0-3863 GCA_964477595.1 uncultured Algimonas sp. | reverse complement strand
ATTTTCGACTCAATTCCAGAGCTTTCAGGTCGTACAATTGTGGTCGGAGGGGATGGTCGTTTTTATAATGAGACAGCCATCCAAACAATCCTATCCATGGCAGCCGCCAACGGTGTGAAGAAAGTTCTCGTAGGCCAATCAGGCCTTCTCTCTACGCCGGCAGCGTCCTGCGTGATCAGAAAATACGGTGCTGAGGGCGGATTTATCCTGTCCGCAAGCCACAATCCCGGTGGGCCGAATGGCGATTTCGGGATCAAGTTTAATGGGCAAAATGGCGGGCCGATTGTTGAGGCCATTACCGATAAGATTTTCGCCCGCAGTCTTCTCATCGACAGTTACAAGATTGCGGAAAACGCTGATGTCGACCTCAATCAAATAGGGTCTGATAAGATCGGCTCTATGGAAATTGAAGTTTTCAACGGGGTGACTGACTTCGCCGACATGATGGAAGGCCTCTTTGATTTTGACGCTATTCGAGAGATGTTCTTATCAGGTTTTACGATTTATTTCGATGCCATGCACGCTATCACCGGACCTTATGCAGAAGAAATATTTATAAACCGTCTCGGGGCTGCGCCTGATAGTTTAATGAACGCAACACCGTCTCCTGATTTCGGTGGCGGACACCCTGATCCGGGGCCGTCTTACGCGAAAGAGCTCTTCGCTAAGATGTTCAGTGAGGATGCTCCAAATTTCGGGGCGTGTTCAGATGGCGATGGGGACCGCAATATTGTGCTCGGCGCCAACACTTATGTATCCCCATCGGATAGCTTAGCAATTATTACGGCGAATGCACATCTCGCCAAAGGGTATAAGAACGGTATTTCCGGAGTTGCCAGGTCCATGCCGACGAGCCGTGCCGCTGACCGCGTCGCGACTAAAATGGGAGTTGAGTGTTTTGAAACGCCGACAGGATGGAAGTTTTTCGGCAATCTACTTGATGCAGGTCGTATCACCATTTGCGGTGAAGAGAGCGCGGGGGCGGGATCAGATCATGTTCGTGAGAAAGACGGGCTCTGGGCGATTTTGATGTGGCTGAACATCGTCGCAGTGTCGAAGAAAAGCGTCTCGGAGATTTTGCATGATCACTGGCAGGAATATGGACGCAATTATTATTCCCGGCATGATTATGAAGGCGTCGAAAAATCCAAAGCTGAAAGCGTTATGGAGAATGTTCGAAACCAGCTCGCAAAGCTGCCGGGACAGACCTACCACGGCGAAACCGTCATAAAAGCTGATAGCTTTTCTTATACTGATCCGGTTGATGGGTCTGTCTCTCACAACCAAGGTATGCGGGTCGAATTTGAAAGCGGCAGTCGCTTCGTTCTACGGCTTTCCGGGACCGGAACGGTGGGCGCAACGCTTCGATTATATTTGGAAAATTACACACCGCCATCAGGTGACCTCGGACAGGATACGCAAGTGGCTCTTGGAAATTTGATTCATATCGCGGACGAGATCGCAGATCTAAAGTCTAGTTTGGAGCGTGATGCGCCATCCGTGATTTCTTAGTGACGACTCCGTAAATCTAAATTCCAGCTCTCAACTTGGAACTTTCCAATCGGTGGAGCGTAGATTTGAGGCGAAACAATTTCCAAGAAAGCGGAGTCTCAATATGGAATATTTAATTGGCTTAGTTGGTCTAATCCTTTGGATTTGGGCCATCCTCAAAATCATCGGATCATCCGCATCCGGTATGTCGAAACTCCTTTGGATTTTACTCGTTTTGGTTCTTCCATTCATCGGTTTCATCATTTGGTTCTTTGCCGGGCCGAAATAGCTTCGATATAAACAGTGAAATAATGGCGCATTGCGTCACGAAATAAAATTGCTAGGCTCCCCGATAATGACGACCAAAACAGGTCGCGAAATTATCGGGGAGTTTTTATGTCCAGCTATCTGAAGCGTGGAGTGTCTGTCTTGGCATGTGCAGCGCTAATCGCCTGTGCAGATCCTAGCGTTCCAAAGTCCGGTGTGACGGACTCTGATTTGTCCAATGCGAATATGACGCCAGAGAGCTGGCTGACATATGGCGGTGACTATAAGGAACAGAGACATTCCCGACTAACGAATATTACCCAAGACAATGTTGCTGATTTGGGCGTCGCTTGGACATTTGATCTCTCAACAGGTCGTGGCGTTGAAAGTACGCCGATTGTTCATGACGGCGTGATGTATGTGACAAGCGCATGGTCCATTGTTCATGCGTTAGATGCCGTCACCGGCGAAGAGATTTGGTCTTACGACCCTGAAGTATCTGGCGAAGACGCAATCAAGGGCTGCTGTGATGTCGTGAACCGCGGCGTCGCGATTTATGATGGTAAAGTCTATTTGGGTGTCTTTGACGGTCGTTTGGAGGCACTGGATGCCAAGACCGGCGATGTGATTTGGTCCAAAGTCACAGTCGATCAGTCCCAACCTTACACGATCACCATGGCCCCGCGTATTGTGAAGGGGCGTGTTATCATTGGAAATTCCGGCGGCGAGCTCGGCGTGCGTGGATATGTCAGCGCTTATGATGCGAAGACTGGCGATTTGGATTGGCGCTTTTACACCGTTCCGAACCCTGAGAAGAAAGCTGACGGCGCGGCGTCTGACGCCATCATGGACAGTCTGGTGAATGACACATGGGGCGATACAGGTGGTTGGGTGACAGATGGCGGCGGTGGTACCGCTTGGGATTCCATTGTCTATGATGAAGAGAATGACCAAATCTTGGTTGGCGTCGGGAACGGCTCTCCGTGGAACGCAAAAATCCGCGATCCCGAGAGCAAGGGAGACAATCTCTTCCTCTCTTCAATCTTAGCGCTGGATGCCGATACGGGGGCGTATAATTGGCATTTCCAAACAACGCCGCGCGATCAATGGGATTTCACGGCAACGCAGACCATTATCCTGGCGGACCTACCGCTGGGCGAAAATGGCGCGGATCGAAGCGTCGTGATGCAAGCGCCGAAGAATGGCTTCTTCTACGTCCTAGACGCCGCGACGGGCGAGTTTATTTCCGGCAATAATTTCGTACCCGTGAATTGGGCGACGGGGTTGGACGAAAATGGACGACCCATAGAAGCACCGAATGCACGTCAAACTGATGGAGCGCCCGTTCCAATTATTCCCGGACCACTCGGTGCCCATAATTGGCAACCCATGGCATATTCGCCGCGCGAGAAGCTGGCCTATATTCCGGCCCAAATGATCCCGCAGCTCTTCCAAGACAGCCAAGAAACGCCTGATCCGGATGCTTATTGGAATCTCGGCTATAATCTCTCTGCCGGTCTGCCGACGGAATATCCGGCGGGAACGGTCGAGGCTTTTCGGAAGGGCAATCAAGGTTGGTTGGTGGCTTGGGATCCGGTCAAACAAGAGGCCCGCTGGACCGTTGAACAGGACGGGCCTTGGAATGGCGGTATTCTCTCGCTGGACACAGGTGTCATTTTGCAAGGCCAACGCGAGGGCGATGTCTCTGCCTATAACGCCGCAACCGGAGAGATACTTTGGACCACGAATGTCAAAGCCGGCGCGCTTTCAGGTCTCAGCAGCTATCAGATCGACGGCGAGCAATATGTGACGATTACCACGGGCTGGGGATCTGCCTTTTCTGTTTCCGGCGGTTATGGATATAACTCTCCCGTTCCGCCGCAGGTCGGACGTGTCGTGACGTTCAAGCTTGGTGGCACGGGCACAATACCCGACGCTATGGCTTTGGCGGTTGAACGAACGCCGAAAGGCGATGCGTTCGGGACTGCGGCCCAAATTGCCGATGGCCTGCATCATTATTCTGAAAATTGTTTGGTCTGTCACGGCCCGCTCGCCGTGAGTTCCGGCGTGTTGCCGGACTTGCGCTGGTCCTATGCGACGGCTGA
>CAYZGF010000226.1:0-3889 GCA_964477595.1 uncultured Algimonas sp. | reverse complement strand
ACCGTATATTCGGCCTCAACGATTTGTGCGGCCTGCTCTGCCGCTTTGCCGACATCGCCCGCTTTGTGCAGTGTCTTGCGCTTCCCGCTATCCAGCGCCTCGGCATATTGCGCGAAGAGCGACTCTTGGTTCAGAGCATTGGCGTCAGACGTCGTGAACTCCACATCCAGCGAGTCGAGGCCCATTTTCGCGGGCCAATATCCATCCGCCACGACACCAACAAAATCGCCGAGATTATGGACGGAGACAACGCCTTTCACGGCTTCTGCCGCGCTTTTATCAATCTTGCTCACGACCTGACCGTGAACGGGTGCGGCCATGACTGTCGCGACTTTCATGCCGTCAACTTGCGCATCAATACCGAATTGCGCGGTCCCATCGACCTTAGACGGAATATCCACGCGCGGCAGGGATTGCCCCATGAGTTGATAGTCTTTGCGGGCTTTCAATTCGGGCCGCAGGTTCGGTTTCATGGTCGCCGCTGTGGCCGCAAAGTTACCGTAAGGCGCACTGCGATTAGACGCTTTATGCGTCACGACACTCTTCGCGGTGGAGAGTTCAGAGACAGGAACGCCCCAGTCTTTCGCCGCAGCTTTGACGATTAATTCCCTCGCCGCCGCACCTGCCGTTTGCATGGCCCCTGTGCCGGTAAAGCGGACCGATGTGGAGCCACCCGTGATCTGCATATCCATCGACTTTGAGATGGCCAGCATTGCGCCATTCAGCGTATCAAACACAGCACCTGGAACATTTTTCCCGCCCATCAAGAACTCGCGCACTAATGGGAAGTTGGCATAATCTTTCTCGGCTGGTGCTTCCATGATCTTGAGTGCAGACCAATCCGCATCCATTTCTTCGGCAAGCATAGCCGATAGCGCGGTATGCACACCCTGGCCCATTTCGCCATGCGGGATGATCGCAGTGATCGTGTTGTCTTCGGCGATTTTCACCCAAGCCGCGAGGAGGTGCTCGCCCTCACCCGCAACGTATTTGGCGAGTTTGTCTGTTCTGTCACCGGGCCGGATGGCAACACCCACAACGAGCGCGCCGCCCGCGACGAGGCCAGCACCAATAAAGCCGCGTCTCGTCCAACGACCCTTTTTCTTCTCTTTTTTGACCTTGGTTTTTGTCGCTTCGGTCATGACTACCCTCCCATCACTGCAGAGGCTTTGGCAGCCGTTTTAATCGCGGCGCGAATGCGGTCATACATGCCGCAGCGGCAGACATTCCCTGACATGGCTGCATTGATGTCTTCATCCGTCGGGTTTGGCGTATCGCGGAGGAGTGCGACGGCGCTCATAATTTGCCCGGATTGGCAATATCCGCATTGCGGGACCTGATGTTTGATCCAGGCTTCCTGAACAGCGTGAAGCGTTCCGTCGGGTTTGGCGATACCTTCAATCGTCGTGACGTCAGAGCCTTCCACATCGCCGAGGAAGGTCGAGCAAGAGCGAACAGGCTGTCCGTCGACATGCACGGTGCAGGCCCCACACATGGCGATCCCGCAACCGAATTTGGTTCCGGTCAATCCTGCCTGCTCACGAACCGCCCAGAGCAGCGGCGTGTCCGGGTCCACATCCAACCGTGTCGGCTTCCCATTTATCTTAAGCTGAACCATAATTGTCCCCTGTCTTTGCGGCCTTACGTTACACTAATCACAAAAAGAAAATTTAGCTAGAGACACAGAAAGACTAACCTTTATGCAGTATTGAGGACAAACAACAGCTTACTCAAAGTAAGTACGAAACACAGAGGCTCGGAACTTCGCGTGACATGAAGCTATTGAAAATATTAATCCACATCATCGGCGTGATCGCGTTAACCGTGCTCACGCAAATTGGCGGCATTGCATATCTTATCGCCGCTTATCTTCCGAAATTGACTGTCGGAAAACGTCTCGCCACATTCCTGGTTACATATGGATTATTATGGATCTCAGCGAGCTTTCTTGCACCGGTTTTTGGTCGTGTCCCGCTTGCCTGTGGGTTTAGCACCAATGATAATCTCAAAATGCAATCTCCGCTCTATTGCATCATGAACAGGCATTACGTCACACCGGAATTAAAAAGCGTTGCCTTTGACCTTGCTGATTACGTGGAAAAATCCCATCCTGAGACAACGACGCTAGCATTGGATGCTGGGTTCCCGTTCTTTGATGGCTTTGCCCTGTTACCTCACCTTTCTCATAAAGACGGGCGTAAGCTAGATATCGCTTATTATTATTCTGAAAATGGAAAGACCCGCTCACCAATCGGGTATTGGGCCTTTGAGGAACCTCGCGCCGGCGACCCACAACCCTGTCGAGGTCTGTCGGGGCCGACATTGCGATGGAATATGAGTTGGCTGCAGTTTACATTTAACTCTATCGCGATGGACGAAGCCCGCACACGAACTGCGCTGAACTGGTTGGCGACTGAGGGTAAGCAAAAGGGTGTTTCGAAAGTCTTCATAGAACCACACCTCGCTCAGCGCCTGGGCGTCTCAGGGGATGTCATACGTTTTCAAGGATGCCGTGCTGCGCGCCACGATGATCATATCCATTTACAAATCAGGCCTTGAATCAAGAGTTAAGCGTTAGATTTTGTGATCCCGTAACGCCCAATTTTGAATGTGGCCCGACATGTCATGCGCGGGTGAAGAGATGGAACGTTTCGCCTTGCCGTCCGTTCCTCTTCCTCAAACCCACTCTTGCACGAAAGCAATGACATGAAAATTTTAATGGTCCTGACCTCTCACGATAAACTTGGCGATACAGGCAAGGAGACAGGATTCTGGCTGGAAGAGTTTGCCGCGCCTTATTACGTTTTCAAGGATGCAGGCGCAGACATCACCTTGGCCTCACCCAAAGGCGGCCAACCCCCGCTCGACCCATCCAGCAATACAGAGGATGCCCAGACGGCAGCCACGGATCGTTACAAGAAAGATGACGTTGCACAGGCGCATCTCGGCAGCACAGAAATGCTCTCGACCCTCTCTGCCGGTGATTTTGATGCGGTTTTTTATCCGGGCGGACATGGCCCACTTTGGGATCTGGCAGAAGATACAGATAGCATTCAACTGATTGAGACTTTCAACGCAGCCAACCGCCCGATTGGCGCAGTCTGTCACGCGCCCGGCATTTTCAAACACACCAAAGGTACAGACGGCAAAGCCCTCGTGAATGGCAAAACGGTGACGGGCTTCACCAACAGCGAAGAAGAGGCGGTGGAATTGACCGATGTCGTCCCGTTCCTTGTTGAGAACATGTTGAAAGAGAATGGCGGCAAATTCGAACGCGCCGATGACTGGGCGTCATTTGTTGTGACAGATGGCAAGCTGGTCACAGGCCAAAACCCGGCCTCGTCAGAAGCGGCAGCAGAGAAGCTTCTAGACCTACTCAAAGCGTAGCTACCCCCAATATTCACCCATAAAAAAACCGCGGTCGAGCCGCGGTTTTTTCTATTGATATCGACGTTCGAAATCTTACGATTTTCGGCGCTTCGGCTTTCGACCTTCCTCTAGAAGGTCAAATTGAGACTTAGGCCTCAACCGCCTCTGCACGCTCACGGTCGACTTTGCCCTTGGCATCAACATCGCGGTCAACGAATTCGATGACGGCCATTGGTGCATTATCGCCATAACGGAAACCGGCCTTCATGATGCGGATATATCCGCCTTGACGCTCGGCGTAACGTGGACCCAAGACGTCAAACAACTTCTTAGCCTGCTCCTTATTCCGCATACGCGCAATTGCGATACGGCGGCTATTCAGGTCGCCTTTTTTGGCGAGCGTGACGAGCTTCTCAACGAAAGGACGAAGTTCTTTCGCCTTTGGCAGGGTCGTCACGATCTGCTCGTGCTCGACAAGGGAGCTGGACATGTTTGCGAACATCGCTTTGCGGTGTGACGC
>CAYZGF010000225.1:0-3892 GCA_964477595.1 uncultured Algimonas sp. | reverse complement strand
GACATGCCCGCAGAGTTGATCTTTCTGTCGGAATACCGGCAGAAAAGTAGAGTTTTTGTTTTACAGAAGGATCGTATTGTAGGTCGTAAATCCACAATACTGGCTCTGCGGCGATGGTTTTTGAAGAAACGGCCGGTGCAACCCAGGAGTTGGCCCACTTGGAACCACCTGTCGGCTCTCGTTTCCAAAGTCCCGGCACCTCCAAAGTTCTCACACTCTGACGCTCAGACCCATCGTCTCTCAAACCAGCAAGCGAGGCCTCACCTGTCCCATGTTTGAAAGAACCTGTTCAATATATCACAGCTTTGGAAAGTGAGGATTATTCTCTTGGAATTTCCTATAGGATATTGAATTTTATGTTTTTTATATTTTTCTAATTCGGGATAAAGTTTGCGAAACATCTTTTTTAGTCATCATTACAGGGCTTGTCCTTGTGATGACGGTTATAGGAGGAATGGACAGTCTAACGATTTTCCGGCGGCGTATCCTTTATCCGCGCGACATGGGCTTTCACGTCTTCTTCTGTAAAGGGCGAATGGATTCGTTGCGAGCTGGCAGGATGAAACCCTAACCCTAACGTTTTGCCGTCCCGCAAATTGGCTTTCGGACGAATGGGACGCGGCGCAAATCCACCGCCACAGGTTGGACAGACATTTTGTAAAATACCGTCAACGCAATCCGTACAATAGGTGCATTCATAAGAACAAATTCTGGCGTCCAATGAGTCAGGCGGTAGATCGCGATCACACCATTCGCAATTCGGTCGGAGTTGAAGCATATTTAATTTCTCAACCTATCCAATACGCCTTGCAAAATATATCCGGCGGCGAGCTTGTCGACATTTTCGGCGCGTTTTTTACGGCTCATATCTGCGTCCAACATACCGCGTGTGACGGCCATGGTGGACAGCCTTTCGTCCCAGAAGAAAATTGGGAGATCACGGATTTTCATGAGGTTGTTGGCGAAATCTTTGACGGATTGGACGCGGGGGCCCGCACTGCCGTCCATATTAACGGGCAGGCCGATGACAAGGGCGACGGCTTCATTCTTGTCATAAATGTCGAGAAGCTCCGCCGCATCCGGTGTGAATTTCTTCCTGCGTATGGTTTTGAGAGGCGTCGCGATGAGACGCGTCCGGTCAGAAATTGCGAGGCCGAGCGTCTTGGTTCCCGGATCAAGGCCCAGTAGAGGGCCTGTTGTGGCGGCAATATCATCTAGGGTTTGGATCGGCATGGCGCGCATTTAACCTAAGAAGACGGATCCGACCAGTAGCAGAATGTAGGGGATTGCCGTTACAGACAGCACGATTTTCACCCATCGGCTTGGAAAGCGCCGCCATAAAACGGCAATGCAGGCGAGGGCGATAAAGATATCGAGCTTCCCGACCCAAGCAGCATGGTGTTCTACATCCCAATAGGAGAACGGGCTGTAAAACCGCCAGTCCGAAATTGGCCAGAAATGGCGATAGGCGTCATCCGCATGGACAGGCATATCTGTCGCAATATGGATAAGCGCTGCGAGGGCAAAAACGACGAGTAACTTTCCCCAGGTTTTGGAACGCGCCACTAGGCCAATCAAGAGGAGCCCCGCGTAAATCGGAATTGAATTAAACCAAGCGATCAGGTTCTGCATAGGCGGCGCGAAGTAGAGCTCGTTCCACATCTCATCGCCCGATACGCCATGGACGATGGATTGGTAAGGCGCCCAGAGAAAAATGGCGAGATCGGGGAGGAGGGAACCTGCGAAAACGGAGAGGTTTCGTTTTCGCTCGCCCCGTTTGGAGAGCGCGGCTAGGGCCAGCAGGGCATGTGTTGAGGTAATCACGACCCTAGCAATAGCAGAGTGTTACAGTGTTAGGTAGCCAGTTGTTTCTGCCGCTCGGGATGGACGCCGACCCATGTTGCGTCGACATAGTCTTTAATCGCTTTTGCATCGACATCCATATCGCCGGTTAGGGGAAAAAGACGGTCAAGCACGACGTGCTTATTTGGTCCGTCAAAGGCACAGATAAAGACCGGAACATCCGCAGCGTAAGCGACCCGCAAAAAACCTGTTTTATATTTACGGACCAGCGAGCGTGTGCCTTCGGGTGGGAAGCCGATACAGACCTTGTCGGATTCCTCGATATATTTGGTCAGTTGTTCGACCACAGCTTTGCCGCCCCGCCCTCGATCAACCGGATATCCACCCAATGCACGAAATAGCGGACCCATTGGCCAGAAGAACCACTCTTTTTTGATCAGAAATGTATATTTAAAGCCGCTGGCGAGCATGGCGAGTGAAGCGGAGATGGCATCCCAATTCGACGTATGCGGAACACCGATAATCACAAATTTATCGACATCCGGCATACGGCCTTTCAGCTCCCAACCCGTGAGTTTCAGGAAGAATGACCCGAAAGCACGCGTAAAGGCATTGCCCATACGGGGGCTATGCGGTGACATATGTGGGTTGTCATATTTCATATTGGCCGCGTTTTACTGATTTTTAGCCGCGTGAAAAGATGCAGGCGTGAATTTCTGCGTGCCAATTCTGATTAGAAAGCGCGACCTAAGTTTTTTCGGGGTTTATTCCGACATAGTTGGATTCAATGTAGGTTTTGATCGCGGTATTTTCAGCGTCAATTTCGCCTTTAGGCTCCCACAGCTTGTCCAAAATGACACGTTTGTTCAGACTGTCTATGCCCACAATAAAAAGCGGAACGCCGACACCTTTGGCGATACGAAGATAACCCGTTTTATAGCGTTCAACTTTGGACCGGGTGCCTTCCGGGGTAATGCCCAGCCAGACTTTATCCTGCGTTTCGAAGAAATTTTTGACTTGTCCCACCACATCGATTTTTGCACCGCGATCAATAGGGATGCCGCCAAGGGCTTTCCACAATCCGCCAAGCGGCCAGAAAAAGGCTTCCTTTTTCATCATCCAGGAGAATTTCAGTCCAACGGACAGCATAGATCCCATAGCCAGAAATAAGTCCCAATTCGATGTATGCGGGCCGCCGATGATGATCGCTTTTTTTAGGTTTGGTAGTTTACCATGCAGAGTCCACCCCATGGCTTTGAGGATCATGTCCCCGATCCAGCGTGTCAGAGCATTGCCCATGCGCGGCGTATTTGGGCCAATAAATTTATTATCAAACTTCAATCCGGTCTCCCCTGAGCGGATATTGAGTGTGACTCAGTCGTGTTCAGGTTTCAATCCCGTATAGCGCGAGGTGATGAACTCTCTGATATTCGTGTTATCCGTCTCGATATCGCCCGTCAGTTCCATAAATTGGTCGAAGACGAGTGTGCGGGTTTTTGAATCAACGCCCACGACAAAAACCGGAACCCCCGTTGCATAGGCGATACGAAGATAGCCTTTCTTGTAAACGCCGACCTTTGACCGCGTGCCTTCAGGCGTGATGCCGATCCAGGCTTTCTCATTCGCATTGAACCAATCTTCCATTTGTCCAACGACGTCTTTGGCGGCTTTGCGGTCAATTGGAATGCCGCCCATGGCTTTGAACATGCCGCCAAAGGGGAAGAAGAATGCTTCCGCTTTCATCATCCAGCTATATTTCAGGCCCAGCGAAAAGCGCATGCCGAGCGCCAATAATAAGTCCCAATTTGTCGTATGCGGTGCGCCGAGCAGGATGGCTTTGGGCACATCAGGAACTGTGCCGCCTAATTTCATGCCGACCATGCGTAACATCAACCGTCCAAAAAAGCGGGAGATCGGGCCACCATAGGACGGCGCGGAGTCGGGGAGGATAAGTGTCATAGCCCCGCGCCCTAAAGCGGGCGTGACTGCGATACAAGTGACAGCGGGGTCACAATTGCTTGCGAGAGAGTTTTTGCCCTGCTAACCGCGCGACTAAATTAAGTTCGGAGTTCGTCATGTCTGGAACCGT
>CAYZGF010000224.1:3708-3912 GCA_964477595.1 uncultured Algimonas sp. | reverse complement strand
GACTTCTTCCAGCAAGAAGATGGTACATTTACACCATTTGCAGGTGGTCCTGCTGAAACATTCAACTTTGGTGCGTCTAATTTCTTCCAGCGTCCAACTGAGCGTTTCCAGTTTTACACGAAGTCAACATATGACTTGAACGATGATGTCGAGTTGTTTGCTGATTTCGGTTTTACCGAGCAGACATCCGACGCACAAATCGCG
>CAYZGF010000224.1:0-3698 GCA_964477595.1 uncultured Algimonas sp. | reverse complement strand
GTTACACGCAGAGCATCTCAGATGCTCAAATCGCTCCGTCGGCCTCCTTTGGTTTCTTCCAACGTACAGCCAACTGTGACAACCCATTGTTCCAAGATCCGGTAACAGAAGATGGTCGCTCAATTGCGGAAGCTGTACTGCTTTGTACGCCTGAGCAAATTGCAACAGGCCTGAATCCAGATGGATCGCGCGCTTTGATCGACGGCTTAACATTCACACACAGAAATGTCGAAGGTGGTTCACGTAACTCACGTCTTGAAAACTCCGCTTTCCGCTTTGTCGGTGGTTCACGCGGCAATCTTGGCGATGAATTCCAGTACGAAGTCTTTGCTCAGTATTCCGAAACAAAAGACGTCGATACATCAACAAACGATTTCCAAATCGATAACCTTGCAAACGCAATTGACTTGATTGACGACGGTAATGGGAATGTTATCTGTTTTGATCCAGCAGCTCGCGCCAATGGATGTGTACCTTACAACATTTTCCAACGTGGCCCGAATGGCGAAAGTCTCGTCACGCAAGATGCTTTGGACTATATCCAAGGTGTTGGTATCACGACAGGTTCGACTAGCCAGACAGTTGTCGGTGGTAACATCCAGACTGATTTGTCTGAGTTTGGTTTAGCGTCACCATTTGCTCCAGATGCAGGTGTTGGTTTCTTGATCGGTGCTGAGTACCGCAACGATTCGTTAGACGCCCGCCCTGATCAAATCAGCCAGCGTGCTGACGGTGGTTTCACAGGTGTTGGTGGCCCAACACTTCCAGTCGCGGGTGAGCTTGATGTTCTCGAAGCTTTTGCTGAGATTGAGATTCCTCTTGTTGTCGGTATGCCATTTGTTGAAGAGCTCGTCTTTAATGGTCAGTATCGTTATTCCGATTATGACGTAGCCGGTAACGGTGTCTCTAACAGCTTCAGCACGGACACATACGGCCTGCAGCTGACATGGGCGCCTACATCTGACATCTCTTTCCGTGGTCAGTTCCAGCGCGCTGTTCGTGCGCCAAACGTTGTTGAGCTGTTTACGGGACAGTCTACTGGTCTTCCAGAGCTGTCTGAATCCGGTACGGATGCCAATGGTAACACAATCTTTGATCCATGTTCGACTGCAACGCCTGTTCGTTCAGCAGCAGAATGTGCGAGAACTGGTGTATCAGCTGCTCAATTCGGTCAAGTGCCTGATATTGCAGCTGGTCAGACACAAGGCCTTTTCGGTGGCAACCCGAATTTGACACCTGAGAGTTCAGATACATTCACACTCGGTGCTGTTTTGACACCAAACTTCTTACCAGGTTTCTCAGCATCAGTTGACTATTTCGACATCACGATTGATGACGCTATTGTTGCCGGTATCGGAGCTCAGAACATTCTAGATAACTGTCTGGACACAGGTGAAGACGTATTCTGTAGCTTGATTACGCGTGACGGCGCGGGTTCATTAAACGCAAGTGGTCCGGGTATTGGCTTCCAGCTAACAAACCTGAACGCTGCGTCAATCGCAACTGACGGTATTGATCTTCAAGCGAATTATGCGACTGAAATTGGCTCCGCTGGTGATTTGTCGTTCCGTTACGCTTCAACGTTCCTTTTCTCATCTGACTTCACCCCATTCTTGGGTGCTGAGACTGATCAGTGTGAAGGCAAATTTGTGGGTAATTGTGGTCAGCCAACTGCTGATTATCGTCACAGCGCTGTCATGGGCTGGGCAACACCCGTTGAAGGCCTTGATGTGACAGTCACATGGCGTCACTTTGGTGGTGTTGAGAACGAAGGTAACCCTGATTCAGATAATGAAGGTTCCCTCGATGCGGCTAACTACATCGATGTGTCCGGTTCTTGGGAATTCCTTGACGGCATCACAGCCCGCGCGGGTGTGAACAACGTCTTTGAAGATCAGTTCCCGATCTCCATCTCATCTGGTCCTGCGATCAATGGTAACAACAACACATACCCAGGTATCTACGACACAGGACGTTTCGTCTTTGTTGGCCTGAACGTAAAACTCTAAATTCAATCGAATTTAAGATTAGGAAAGCGGCCCTACGGGGCCGCTTTTTTTGTTTGGCTTTAAGGGTTTTGATTTGCGTTTATTTTGTCAATTACTCGGCAGGCCATTTTTCAGTACGCTTACCAAGTTCGTTTTTTATCAGCGCCGTGACACGGTCTACGCCTTCATTTATCCCGCGCCATATTAGGATAATCCCATAAACAGCTCCGCCGAGCGGCAATGTCGGGATGGCTAATGTCCAGTGGGTGAATATACCGATGAGCAGGAAGATCGTGATTAGGGCTATCAGTATGGCGATTCCACCAATCATCCAGAATTTCGCAACGGCGAGTGGCCATGTGACGCGATCTATCGCGCCGTCAATAATCATCTCGCTTGCGATCCGCTTGGCGAGTGCAGGGTCTTTACGCGCTTTATAGAGGGCAATAAATCGTCCGATCATAGGCTCATGAAGGGTAGGGCAGGCTATTAAGTCAAGTTTTTCGTCTCATTTTGGCCCAAATTCAGGCTTGGCATGCACATACTGCATATCGGTCAGAATCTTGACCTTGGCATGCGGATTTATCCCTGCTATGGCCCGCGCGATTACGGGGAAGGCTTGCGTCTTTTCCCAACCAAACCCACTCTTTGACGTCGCAATATGCACGTCGGCTATAGATCAGGATCGACCCGTTTTGTCCGATACAGAAGTCATCACAGGCGAAGCCCCAAACCGCTACGCTCAAGCGCTCCTCGATTTGGCGGAAGATGCCAAATCTCTTCCGCGAGTGGAGAAAGACTTGAAGTCTTTCAAGAAGATGTATGATGCCAGCGCAGATTTAAAGCGTATGGCCGAAAGTCCGGTTATTAAAACAGAAGACAAGGTTGCGGCGCTGAGCGCCCTTGCCAAGAAAGCAAAGCTGTCAGTCCTGACGCAACAATTCATCGGGACGGTCGCAGGTAATCGCCGTGCCGCTGATCTACCGGGAATCATTTCAGCATTTAATGACTTGCTAGCGCGTCGTCGCGGCAGCCAAGTCGCAAAAGTTACATCCGCTGTAAAATTAACAGCGGCGCAAACAACTGCGATAAAGTCGCAGCTCAAGAAGACACTCGGCCGCCCGGTCGATATAGAAACATCGGTTGATCCGGATCTGCTTGGCGGTTTCGTCGTGCGTATTGGGTCGCGCCTTTATGACAGCTCCCTCAAGACAAAACTTGAGGATCTCCGTCTCGCCCTCAAAGAAGCATAAGAGGACACATAGTTATGGATATTCGTGCCGCAGAGATCTCCACGATCCTCAAGCAACAAATCAAAGGTTTCGGTAAAGAGGCCAAAGTCTCTGACGTAGGACAGGTCTTGTCAGTTGGTGACGGTATTGCCCGTATCTACGGTTTGGACAATGTCCGTGCCGGTGAAATGGTCGAATTTCCCGGTGGCGTTAAGGGCATGGCTCTCAACCTCGAAACCGACAATGTGGGTGTTGTTATCTTCGGTGATGACCGCGGCATTAAAGAAGGCGACACGGTTAAGCGTCTCGGCGAAATCGTGGACGTTCCTGTCGGCAAAGGCCTTCTCGGTCGTGTCGTAAACCCGCTAGGCGAGCCAATTGATGGAAAAGGCCCGCTCAAAGATGTCGCTGAACGCCGCCGCGTTGACGTAAAAGCGCCGGGCATCATTCCGCGCAAGTCTGTTCACGAACCTGTCCA
>CAYZGF010000223.1:0-3943 GCA_964477595.1 uncultured Algimonas sp. | reverse complement strand
ACGGATATCAGCAGATTTCGCCTCACAGAAAAACCGACCATCCCAGAGTTTTTTGGCATGAGCATTCATAACCACTGGCGAAACTTCCGGTAAATCATCCCGTCCCGTAACGGCCACTTTGTCCCGCACACACACGAAAGCGTGACCATTTGACCGACTCTTTTTTAAGACCCAAGCGCCTGCCAAGGTCGCCGCTTTGAAATCTGCTTGATTCATTTCATCACAGAGTCGCGCTCGCTTTGCCGCATCAATCGGGCCACCGCGCCCTGAAACAGCGTTTAAAAGATGCAACATCAATTCGGGCGAAGGAACGGCTGATAGTTCGATAAAACCATGCGGGTTTAGTTTTGCATTTTGCCTCATCCAATCCGCTAATCGCGTCCGCTCCTCCATCAGGCGCAAACGTGCTGCGCGCTGTTGAACTAACAAATCCTGCCGTAAGTCCGGGTCAACTGACAGCGCCTGTCGCGCACGGACACGGGTGAAGTCAGTGTTCTCATTCGACGGATCGTCAATATAGCTTAAACTGTGCTGCGCATTATAAGTTCGGATATCGTCTCTGGACACACCCAACCAAGGACGGTGCAGCGTAACGCCCGCCAGCGCTGGCCAGAGAGGGGCATAGGCCAGGCTCGGCATGCCTGCCAAACCCCGCCACCCCGTCTTGCGATCAATCCGCATCAAAAGGGTTTCGGCTTGGTCATCTTGCGTATGGGCTGTGATCAGATGTTTTATGCCTGCCTGTCGGCACATATCACCCATCGCGGCATAACGATATTCCCGCGCTTTGACCTGGATAGCAGAGGAGATACCGTCATGGGACCAACGCTGCGTTTGAACCTGATAACCTAGAGAGCGCGCGAATTGAGCGGACTGAGCGACCTCTTCATCACTGCCATCCCGTAACGCATGGTCAATGATGAAAGCATGTGTGACCGCAGGATTATCACGGCAAGCATGTAATAGGGCCGTACTGTCTCCACCGCCTGAAAAGGCGATCGCAGCAGGCGATCTGAGTTGAACAGGCGGGAGTTTCACCCTTTGACCACTAGCAACCCGCGCGCGCGGCTTCCAGCTTGGCTTTATTCTTTACCGTCGGGGACGCATTCGGATATTGGCGTGGCAAACTCGCTAAAGTGGCGCAAGAGTCTTGGACTTTACCCAATTCACGCAAAGCCCCAGCCAATCGGACCATGGCGTCGGGCGCTTTTACGCCGCGCGGGTCGCGTTTCATGCTCGTGATATAAGCATCTGCGGCATCTGCATAACCACCCCGCACATAATAGCTCTCACCGAGATAGTAATTCATCTCGCCGACATCCGCAGCATCGGGATTGAATTGAAGATATTGTTTAATCGATGTTTGCGCCCCCGCAAAATCACCCTCGGCCAAGAGACGTTTTCCAACCTGGCCCAATTCGGCAATATCATTTGCAGGCATAGTCGGCGCTGTCGGTTGGCTTTGCCCAATAACTAATGGCTGTTGCCTGAATGTCGGGGCCCCGCCTAACGGGTCCAAGGGCGTTGTCGGACCCAAGGTAACCGGACCTGTCCGGCGCGGAACAGGACGAGTTTGTTCTTCTGCAATCAAATCAACAGCGTCCAGATGGACCTTCATACGACCTGCCATATCCTGAATAATTTGCAGCTCCGTTCGCAAGTGCATGACTTCGCCCTTCAAACCGTCACGCTCAAACGCGACACGCTCCAGCTCACCTCGCAAAGCGCGTTGTGCGGACTCAAGCGAGTCAATTCGCGCCATCAACCGCTCTGCCGCAGGGTCACCCGTCAACATACGGGATTCCAGCCGGGTGAGACGTTCCGCGAGTGCTGCATTCTGCGCGGCGAGTTCTTTCTTTGATTGCGCTTGGGCAGGCGCAGCGATCAGACAGCTCGTCGCCAGTAAAGCAATAGAAACGGGTTTGAAAAATTTAGGCATTCTGGTCTCCTGAGACCGGGTTTATAAACGAACACCGCCAGCATAGCCGACGGTGATCGATTTTATGACTTAAATAGCAGTCAGGGTTGTGAACACAGGTTTAACTCTATCATCAAAACCAGATTTTAGCTCACACCATTTAACCGCAAATTCGTATATCCGTTACGATTCCGCGCCCAACCTGTTTCTGATGGACGCCCGTCAATTGGACGTTCTTTACCGTATGAAATTGTCCGCAAACGATTTGGAGCAATACCTTGGCTGATCAAAAAGGCTTGTACGCTATCTGCGCGGCGTGCACCGAGCGCTAAATTATATTCGCGGGTCCCACGTTCATCCGCATGGCCTTCGATGACAGCCGTGGAATTATCATAGATCATCATCCAATTGGCCTGACGGCGCAAAACATCTCTGGCTTCCGGCGACAGATCAAATTGGTCATAGCCGAAAAAGACACGCGGTTCCCCACCGGATTGATAGGCAAAATCCTCAATCGAACCGGGGGTTGGGAGGTTAGGATCAGGTAGGACTTCGACGACTTCCGGCAATGGCTGTACAACTTCCGGCGTGGGTTCAATGATTTCAGGTGCGGGTGCTTCAACAACCGGCTCTGGTTCCGGCATCTCCGGAACAGGGTCAGGTCTACTTGCACAAGCACTCAGTACCAAAAGGGCTGCGCCACCCATTAGATAATGTTTCATCAGTCTCTCCTTCATCGGCGACGTATAATTTGCCCCGCCGCACATCTCTTTAAACGCAGGGTTTGAGGCGCAATCAAGGCTGAATTTTGTCTAAAAGCCCGATTTTCGTTGCAAATTAGACAGATAACGTACTCAAACTTAAGGCAATAGCGGGGACCAAGCCGGGTCAGATGCCATTCCCGGCGTTTCAACACGGCGCAGATTCTGACCTGTTAAGTCGACTGACCAGATTTCAGTCCGTCTCTCCTGTCCGCGATACCCGCGGGAGAAAATAATGACGCGGCCATTGGGGCTCCAGGTCGGACTTTCATCAATGAAACTTTCGCTCAAAATACGTTCATTTTTGCCATCAACATCCATGACGCCAATACCAATTTTCCCATTCAGGCTTCTGGCAAAAGCAATCTTGTCACCCCGTGGGCTCCAGATTGGTGCGGTATACCGGCCTTTTCCGAAGCTGATACGTTTCACATTTTTCCCATCCGCATTCATCGTGTAAAGTTGCGGTGTGCCACCCCGATCAGAATTAAACACAATCTTTTTGCCATCGGGAGAATAGCTGGCAGACACATCAATCGCCGGGTCCGTGGTCAAACGTGTTGTACTGCGTGAGGTCAAATCCATGACATAAACATCAGAATTTCCGCGACGTTCCATTGTCAGAATAAGGCTCTTCCCATCAGGTGAGAGATGGGGCGCATAAGTCATTCCCGGGAAATCGCCGAGCAACTCGCGGCGGCCGGTTTCAATATCGAGCAGATAAACATTCGGGTTTTGATTTTCGTAGCTCATATAGACGATAGTCTGCGCATTCGGGGAAAAGCGCGGCGTTAGGACAAGGTCATCGCCGCCAAGCAGGTAAACGGGATTTTCTCCATCTTGGTCCATGATCGCGAGGCGTTTCTTTCTATTCAAGATCGGCCCGCGTTCATCAATAAAGACAATGCGAGAATCGAAATATCCGCTCTCTCCGGTGAGCGCCTCATAGATCGCGTCTGACGCCTTATGCGCTGTGCGCCGCCAATTATCCGGCGTAGTCGCAAAGCGAACGCCCTTTAATTGCTGACCCGCGAAAACATCCCACAAACGAAATTCGACGAGGATACGACTGGCGCTTTCCGTCTTTATCCGGCCGGATACGAGGGCATCCGCCTTGACAACGCGCCAGTCTGCAAAGGTGGGTTTGTAGTCAATATTAGTTTGGGTTTCCAAAAAACTGGCCGGGTCAAGTGCACGAAACAAGCCGGAGCGTTCTAGATCAGCCCGGATAACCGTCGCGATTTGCGCGCCTAGGTCACGCTCA
>CAYZGF010000222.1:2581-3945 GCA_964477595.1 uncultured Algimonas sp. | reverse complement strand
GTCAATCAGCGGCACAATCGGTGCGCAAAGGATCAGCGCCAAGATAATCCCCGCCGCATTGTAAAAAGCGAATTGTATGGTGAAACCGACGCTCGCGACTAAAGCCGCGAATAAGACACGCCCCAAGCGGGAATTGGGCGTGGTTTTCGGATCAGAAATCATAAAGAATGCGAAAATCAGGAGCGCGCCCGATTGCATTTGATGCACGGGAATGGCGAGCGGGTCGCCAAGCCAGATCGCGCGTCCGAAGACCAGAGAGGCATAGAATACCAATAACGCCAGTGAAACGTCCCAGCGTTTCGCTTTGCCCGTGACAACCCCGCCCAAAGCCAAGAGCAGTAAGGCAAACAAAGTCGCCTGCCCCCACTGTCCCGGAGAAATCCACGCGGCTCCAAATAGAAGCGAAACAATGACGAGCCCGAAGTTGGCCGGATTGAAGATGTGCTTCCCTTGAAAGCGGATAAGATATTTCGACCCCACAGCAATAACGCCCGCCGCAATGGACAACGTTATAGATCCAGTGCGTAGCAATAATGTTAGGGATAGCGCTGAAATCAGAGGACTACGCGGATCAAAGGGTCGTTTGATCAATCTGTCAGCGATAGCCTGCGTGGTCAGCGTCGCACCGATGCATCCAACCACATGCCACCACGGCAGATGAAATCCGTAATGAAACAGGCCAAGCAGGATCAGAGTGGACAGAACAGAGATTTGGTAATTGCGCGGGTCAGCAAACAAAGCGCTCAGCTTTCGCGTCTGAAAAGCAATACCCGTCACATTTCCACCTTTTGTTTTCTCATCATGATATCACGGGCAAAGCACCGCAATCATGACAAATTCAACACATTCTAAGCTATAAGACGTCTCTCAAACGGGAATCCTTGGCAAAAAAAAGGAAAATTCTAAATTTTTAGGTACGGCCTTCTGGAACGATAAAACCCCCGCAGAGCTCTGCGAGGGTCAAAGTCAGATTAAAAATAAATCTGGACTAATCCCTAAAACGGAATTTCATCATCCAGATCGAAGTCGCCTTTTGGACCTTCCATAGTGGAGGCGCTACGGGAACCGCCCTGTCCTTGATTGCCATAGGCGACGCTATCTTGACTGTATCCGCCACGATCTTGGTTGTAGCCTCCACCGCCACCGCCGCCAGAACGTCCACCGCCACCTTGGCCGCCTGCGCTGTCGAGCATTGTCAGTGTTGTACCCGGTCCCTGTAGGACGATTTCCGTTGTGTATTTGTCGTTGCCGTCACGGTCTTGCCATTTACGCGTTTGCAGCTTGCCCTCAATGTAAAGCTTAGAACCTTTTTTGACATAGCGCTCGACAACACCGACGAGGCCTTCACCGAAGACAGCGACGCG